>NZ_JBBEGC010000196.1:0-9523 GCF_037401995.1 Saccharothrix sp. CCNWYY140 | reverse complement strand
CGGTGGGGGAACCGAGGCCCTCCACTTGTAGGTAACACCTACCGCGCGCTCCGCGCGCGAAGACCGCGCTGCGCGCGCGAAGAACGGCCGCCCGTGCGCGTGCCGGAAAGTCTTGCTGTGTCGTGTCGTGTCGTGTCGTGCCGTGCCGGGAAAGTCTTGCCGTGCGCGTGGAAAGCCTCGGTGAGCGCATCCGGGGATTACCGCCGGGGTTGCCGCCGGAGTGGCCGCTGCCCAGCGCCGAACAACGGGGAGCCGCCCCGGTGAGGGCAAGATCACCGATCACCAATTGAGACCACTGCCCGAACGGTTGACCGCCCCTCCGCCCCGCGGGCAGCATCGGGCGTTCCTGGGTGGCGGATCGGTGGGAGCGGGCATGGGGGTCGATCCGCAGGCGGGGCTTGCGGGGGTTCAAAGGGGTGTGCCTCGGTCGTCTGCCGAGTTGGTGGAGCGGTTGACCGAGTTGGCTCGGTTTGCCAGTCGGTGGTCTGATCTGGTCAGTGAGCTGCAAGAACCCACCCGACGACTGGTTGGTTCGGCTGCTGCGGCGTCCGTGGCGGTGGCTGCTCGGCGGGCTGAGGAGGCCTTCCTGGAGCTTGAGGTCACGCTGGGTGACGCTCAAGCCGCGCGGCGGTCATTGCCCTCGGTGGGGCTGAAGAGCGAGGATGACCAGCCAATGGTCTAATCGCCGACGCCGTCGAAACCGCATTGGAATTCCATGACGTCAGGACTTCCCTGTCCGATCTGTGAAGGGCCGGAACGCCGCGGGGCGCTGGAGCGCAGGCTCCGCGTCCTCGCCGTGGACGACGAGGCGCCCGCCCTGGACGACCTCGTCTACCTGCTCGAAGCGGACCCGCGGATCGGGCACGTCGAAGGCGTCACCGACGCCACCAAGGCGTTGCGCACGTTGCACGCCGGGCAAGGGGTGGACGCGGTCTTCCTCGACATCCGGATGCCCGGCCTGGACGGGCTGGACCTCGCCCGCGTGCTGTCGCGGTTCGCGCAGCCCCCGCCGATCGTGTTCGTCACCGCGCACCAGGAGCCGGCTGTCGAGGCGTTCGAGCTCAAGGCGCTGGACTACCTGCTCAAACCGGTCCGGCCGGAACGGCTGGCCGAGTCCGTGCACCGGATCGTGCACGAGGTGCTGGACCTCAAGACCGCCGAACCCGCCCCGGCACCCGCCGAGAAGACGCCGGAGGTGGGTGACGAGGTCATCCCGGTCGAGTTGGGCGGCATCACGCGGTTCATCCGGCTGGCCGACATCCGGTACGTGGAGGCCCACGGCGACTACGCCCGACTGCACACCGCGACCGGCAGCGGGCTGGTGCGGGCCGCGCTCAACGGGCTTGAGGAGCGGTGGCGGTCGGCCGGGTTCGTGCGGATCCACCGCAGTCACCTGGTCTCGCTCGGGCACATCGACGAGCTCCGGCTGGAGGACGGGCACCTGAGCGTCAACATCGGCGGCGCGGTGCTGCCGGTCAGTCGTCGGCACGCCCGGCACCTGCGGCAGCTGCTGGTCCGACGCAACCGGCAGCCGTCATGACCACGCCCGACAAGCCGACCCAGCGGGTCGTGGTGACCAGTCCGCGCACCCGTGCGCCGCGCGTGCCCCGGCCCTATCCGGCGTCGCGGGAGATCGACGAGCAGAGCGAGCTGGGCGCGGTCTACATGCGGTCGCTGATCCGGACCCAGCGGCGGCTGGGGCTGCTGCTGTGCGCGGTGGTGGGTGGGAGCGTCGCGGCGTTGCCGTTGGTGTTCACGCTGGTGCCGACGGCCGGGTCGCAGCGGCTGGTGGGGCTGCCGCTGCCGTGGCTGCTGCTGGGTGTGCTCGTGTTCCCGGTGTTCGTGCTGGCCGGGTGGTTCTACGTGCGGCAGGCCGAGCGCGGGGAGCGGGAGTTCGCGGAGCTGGTGGAACGTTCGTGACCAGCTCGTACGGCATCATCGCGGTGCTCGTGGTCGCGTTCGGCACCGTGCTGGTGGGCACCTACGGGCTGCGGATCTCCCGCACGACCTCGGACTTCTTCGTCGCCTCGCGCACGGTGTCGCCGTGGTGGAACGCGTCGGCGATCGGCGGGGAGTACTTGTCGGCGGCGTCGTTCGTGGGCATCGCCGGCCTGATCTTCGCGCACGGGCCGGACATGCTGTGGTTCCCGGTCGGCTACACCGCCGGGTACCTGGTCCTGCTGGCCCTGGTCGCGGCCCCGTTGCGGCGCAGCGGGGCGTACACGCTGCCCGACTTCGCCGAGGCCCGGTTCGGGTCGCCGACCGTGCGCGCGGTGGCCAGCGTGATCGCGTTGGGCATCGGGTGGCTGTACCTGCTGCCGCAGTTGCAGGGCGCGGGCCTCACGCTGCACACGCTGACCGGCGCGCCGGACTGGGTGGGCGCGCTGGTGGTGGCCGTGGTGGTCACGGCGAACGTGATCGCGGGCGGGATGCGCAGCATCACCTTCGTGCAGGCCTTCCAGTACTGGCTCAAGCTGACCGCGATCACCGTGCCGGTGGTGTTCCTGATCGCCGCGTGGCACGCGCACGGCGCGCGGGACCTGTCCGGGCCGGAGTTCCCGGTGTTCCCGCGCGAGACCACCGTCTCCTTCGACACCAACACGTCCGTGCGCGTCGAGCAGCCGGTGGAGTTCGTCGGTTCCGGGATGGTGGACGGGGCGGAGGTCGACGGGCCGGCGGGGTTCGGGGCGGGCGAGCACACCATCGCGGCGGGTTCGCGGCTGGTGTTCCCGGCGGGCGCGCCGGTGCCGCACGTGACGTCGATCCCGTTCAACAGCAACGAGACGTGGGCGCTGCCGCTGCGCGGCGGTGACGACTTCCCGCTCTACGCGGTGTACTCGTTGATCATCGCGACCTTCCTGGGCACGATGGGCCTGCCGCACGTGATCGTCCGCTTCTACACCAACCCCAACGGGCGGGCGGCGCGCCGGACGACGTTGATCGTGTTGGGGCTGCTGGGGATCTTCTACCTGATGCCGCCGATCTACGGCGCCCTCGGCCGCCTCTACACCCCCGAGCTGCTGATGACCGGCGACACCGACGCGGTGGTGCTGGTGCTGCCGAGCCGGATGGTGGACGGGGTCGGCGGGCAGCTGCTGGGCGCGTTGGTGGCGGGCGGGGCGTTCGCGGCGTTCCTGTCCACGTCGTCGGGGCTGATGGTGTCGCTGGCCGGGGTGTTGAGCCGGGACGTGCTGCGGTTCCGGGGCATCCGCGGGTTCCGGGTGTCCACGGTGCTGGCCGTGCTGGTGCCGTTGAGCATGACGTGGCTGGTGGGCAAGGTGCCGGTGGCGGACATGGTGGGGCTGGCGTTCGCGGTGGCGGCGTCGTCGCTGTGCCCGTTGCTGGTGCTGGGCATCTGGAGCACGCGGATCACCACCGTGGGCGCGGTCGCCGGGATGCTCGCCGGTGGCGTGCCCGCGCTGGTGGCCGGCCTGGTGACGATCAGCGCGGGCGGTGGCAACGTGTTCCTGGCGCGGCCGGCCGCGTGGACCGTGCCGCTGGGGTTCGTCGTGATGTACGTGGTGTCGCTGCTGACACCGCGCAAGGTGCCACCGGGGGTGAACCACGTGATGGTGCGGTTGCACGCGCCGGAGAACCTGGGTCTGCGCAGTCAGGACCGGATGTGAACGGCCTGTGGACGGCCGGGGCGATACTGCTCGCGGGCCTGGCCGTGGTGATCACGCTGTGGCGGACGTCCCGGGCCCGCAACGACTTCCTCACCCACGAGCAGCGGATCACGTTCGAGACGCTGCACACCGCGTGGTCGGCCGCTCCCCCGCTGCGCGCCGGGCTGGTGCCGGACGCGGCGAAGAAGTCCGCCAAGCACCTGCGCACCCTGCTGGGCACGCCCGCGCTGGCGTTGACCGACGAGACCGAGGTCGTGGCCTGGGAGGGCGGCGGCGAGCACCACGCGGCCGACGCGATGGGCCTGGCGCGGGAGGTGTTCGCGACCGGGCGGACGCGGGCGTTCGACATCACGTGCGGTTCGCCGGACTGCCCGGTGCACTCGGCGGTGCTCGCGCCGCTGACCGTGGAGGGCCGGGTGGTCGGCGTGCTGGCCGCGTACAGCCGGGAGCCGTCGGCGGGCCTGGTGCGGGCCACCAACGAGGTCGCGCGGTGGGCGTCCGGGCAGCTGGAGCTGGCCGAGCTGGACCGGTCGCGGACCCGGCTGGTGGAGGCGGAGGTGCGGGCGCTGCGGGCGCAGATCTCGCCGCACTTCATCTACAACTCGCTGTCCGCCATCGCTTCCTACGTGCGCACCGACCCCGAGAAGGCGCGCAGGCTGCTGCTCGACTTCGCCGACTTCACGCGGTACTCGTTCCGCCGGGCGGGTGATTTCACGACCCTGTCGGAGGAGCTGAAGTCCATCGACCAGTACCTGGCGCTGGAACGGGCGCGGTTCGGCGAGCGGCTGAAGGTGACCCTCCAGATCGCGCCCGAGGTGCTGCCGGTGACCGTGCCGTTCCTGTGCCTGCAACCGCTGGTGGAGAACGCGGTGCGGCACGGCATGGAGGGCAAGGTCGGTCCCGGGCACATCACCATCCAGGCGGCCGACGCGGGCGAGGAAGCCCACATCACCATCGAGGACGACGGCATCGGCATGGACCCCGAGGCCCTGCGCCGCACCCTGGCCGGTCAGGTCGGCGAGACGGCGGGCATCGGCCTGGGCAACATCGACGAGCGGCTGCGCCGCTGCTACGGCGACGACTACGGCCTCGTCGTGGAGACCGCCCAGGGGCTGGGCACGAAGATCAGCGTGCGGGTGCCCAAGTACCAGGCGGGCGTGCACGCCTAGACCAGGTGCAACGCCCTGGTCCCGGCCTCGGTCAGGCGGGCCGGGACCCACGTGCCCAGCGGTGCCCGGGTGGTCGGCTCGATCAGGCCCTGGCGGACCAGGACCCGTGCGGACGGGTGGTCGCAGAAGGGGAGCGAGTCGATCCTCAGGTCCGGTTCGCTGCTGCACGTCAGCTCGACGCGGTGGGCGGCCGTCGCGCGGAGCAGGGCGACCTCGCGTCTGGACAGTTCTGGCATGTCGGGTACCTCCTACCAAGGAAAACGGGTGGTGCGCGGCTCCCGGTTCACCGAGGTAGTCGGGCGGACACCACGCAGGATCAGCCGGCGGCCTTCGTGCCCCTCCGTTCGGCCGCGTCCAGGACCAGGCGCAGCCACTCGCCGTCCGGGGTGTCCAGGACCACCCGGCGCAGGCGCAGCCACAGGCCCAGGTCGGTCCACTCCTGGAACCGCCGGTGGACCGTCGGGACCGTGACGCCGAAGGTCGCGGGCAGGTGGCGCCACGCGCAGCCGCTGGTCAGGACGAAGACGATGGCCGTGAAGATGGCCCGGTCGGACACCCGGCCGCGCCCGCCGCCCTGCCTGCGGACCTTCGCGGGCGGGATCAGGGGCTCGACGGCCGCCCACAGGGACGAGGGCACCAGGCGGGCCGCCAGCTGCTCGATCACGTCCGCGTGCGCGGGTTTCGGGGGCGCCTCGGGGGCTCGGCGGACCCAGGGTTCCTGGCGCTGGAGGTCGCCGCGCTGGCGGGCCCGCAGGAGGGTCGCCAAGGCCGCCTCGTCGCGCCTGGGCGCCACCGCCGGGTACGGGTGCTGCTGGACCTGGCGCGCGATCTCGGCGCCCACCGTGCGGCCGAACGCGGGTCGAACGTCGTTGGTCATCGGGTCCTCCGCCGCAGGACTGTCGTGATGCCCATCACGCTAGGAAGCCGAACACGTGACGGGTAAGCACCGAGCCGCCGAACGGGACCAGTCAGCGTCGCGCGGCCCCCCGGGCGTCGGCCAGCGGTGCGCCTGGTGCGACGAGCGGGCGAGCGGTCGGTTCGGTGACGGGGCTCGCACACGCTCCGCAGGCCGATACCCTCGACAGCGTGACGCCGCGCCTGCTAGCCACCAGCGACCTGCACGTGACCTACCAGCAGAACCGCGACTTCGTGGCCGAGATCCGCCCGCACTCGCCGGACGACTGGCTGATCGTCGCCGGTGACGTCGGCGAGCGGTTCGACGACATCGAATGGACCCTGGCCACGCTGCGCAAGCGGTTTCACACGGTCGTGTGGTCGCCGGGCAACCACGAGCTGTGGACGACCAAGGACGACCCGGTCCAGTCGCGCGGCGAGGTCCGGTACAAGCAGCTGGTGGAGCTGTGCCGCAGCCTGGACGTGCTGACCCCCGAGGACGAGTTCGCGGTGTTCGAGAGCGGACCGGGCGGTCCGGTGGCGGTGGCGCCGCTGTTCACCCTCTACGACTACACCTTCCGCCCGCCGGGCACCACGGACAAGGCGTCGGCGCTGGCCGTGGCCCAGGAGGCCGGGGTGGTGTGCACGGACGAGTACTTCCTGCACCCCGACCCGTACCCGAGCCGGGAGGCGTGGTGCGCGGCGCGCGTCGAGGAGACCGAGCGGCGGCTGGCCGCGGTGGACCCGGCGCTGAAGACGGTGCTGATCAACCACTGGCCGCTGGTGCGCGACCCCACGTTCATCCTCCGCTACCCGGAGTTCGCCCTGTGGTGCGGCACCGAGCGGACGGCCGACTGGCACGTGCGGTTCCGGGCGGCGGTGGCGGTGTACGGGCACCTGCACATCCCGCGGACCATCCGCAAGGACGGCATCCGGTTCGACGAGGTGTCGCTGGGCTACCCGCGCGAGTGGCAGCCACGCGGGTGGACGCGGGCGCCGCTGCTGGACGTCCTGCGAGAAGGGGACGCCCGGTGATCGAGGACATCCTCCCGGCCGGCGTGGCGGCCGTGGACACGTTCGAGGACTTCGACGTGCCGCTGTTCCCCGAGGAGGAGGAGCACGTCGCCAAGGCCGTGGACAAGCGGCGCAAGGAGTTCACCACCGGCCGGCACTGCGCCCGGCTCGCGCTGGGCCGCCTGGGCTTCCCGCCCGTGCCGCTGCTGCCCGGCGAGAAGCGGGCGCCGGTGTGGCCGGACGGGGTCGTGGGCAGCATCACGCACTGCAAGGGCTACCGGGCGGCGGTCGTGGCGCGGACGGGCTCGATCCGGACCGTCGGCATCGACGCCGAGCCCAACGAGCCCAACCCGGACGGCGTGCTGGAGGCCATCGCGCTGCCGCCCGAACTGCGCGCGATGGCGGCCCTGGCGGCGGCGAACGGCAAGGTCTGCTGGGACCGGCTGCTGTTCAGCGCGAAGGAAACCGTCTACAAGGCGTGGTTCCCACTGGCGCGGACGTGGCTGGGGTTCGAGGATGCGGAGGTGACCATCAACCCGGACGACGGCACCTTCACCGCGCGCATCCTGATCGAGCCGCCGGTGGTGGGCGGGGTGCCGCTGGACGGGTTCACCGGTCGCTGGATGGCGCGGGAGGGGTTTGTGGTCACCGCTATCGCGGTACCTGCCTTGACGACCTAGGAGGCGATCATGGGCGACGAGGTGGCAAGGCACGAGTTCACCCGCGAGGACCGCACGCGGTACCGCACCAAGGTGCGCCGGTGCCTGGACGTCTTCGCCCGGATGCTGCGGGAGTCGAGGTTCGAGTTCGACCGGCCCATGACCGGGCTGGAGATCGAGCTGAACCTGGTCGACGAGGCGGGCGACCCGGCGATGCGCAACGCCGCCGCGCTGGAGGTCATCGCCGACCCGGACTTCGTCACCGAGCTGGGCCAGTGGAACCTGGAGATCAACGTCGCGCCGCGGCAGCTCACGGCGGGCGGGATCACCGAGTTCGAGGAGACCGTCCGGCGGTCGCTGAACGAGGCCGAGCACAAGGCGCGGGACGTCGAGGCCCACATGGTGATGATCGGCATCCTGCCGACGTTGCAGGCCAAGCACATGGCCCTGGACGCGCTGTCGGGCAACCCGAGGTACGCGCTGCTCAACGAACAGGTGCTCGCGGCGCGCGGCGAGGACATCCAGATCGCCATCGGCGGGGTCGAGAAGCTCCAGATGACGGCCGACTCGATCGTGCCGGAGGGCGCCTGCACGTCCACGCAGTTCCACTTGCAGGTGTCGCCGGACTCGTTCGCGTCGTACTGGAACGCGGCCCAGGCCATCGCCGGCGTGCAGGTGGCGGTCGGGGCGAACTCGCCGTTCCTGCTGGGCAAGGAGCTGTGGCGGGAGACCCGGATCGCACTGTTCCAGCAGGCCACCGACACCCGCAGCGACGAGCTGAAGGAGCAGGGCGTCCGGCCGCGGGTGTGGTTCGGGGAGCGGTGGATCACGTCGATCTTCGACCTGTTCGAGGAGAACGTCCGGTACTTCCCGGCGTTGCTGCCCATCTGCGACGAGGAGGACCCGTTGCAGGTGCTGGAACGCGGCGACACACCGTCACTGGGCGAGCTGAGGTTGCACAACGGGACGATCTACCGGTGGAACCGCCCGGTGTACGACGTGGTCCGCGACCAGCCGCACCTGCGGGTGGAGAACCGGGTGCTGCCGTCCGGTCCCACGGTGGTGGACATCCTGGCCAACGGGGCTTTCTACTACGGGCTGGTGCGGATGCTCGCGGAGGAGGAGCGTCCACTGTGGAGCCAGATGTCCTTCAGCGCGGCGGAGGAGAACTTCGTCTCCGGCGCGAAGATGGGGATCGACGCGCAGGTGTACTGGCCTGGGCTGGGGACGGTGCCGGTGGCGGAGTTGGTGTTGCGGCGGCTGTTGCCGTTGGCGCACGAGGGGTTGGTGAAGCTGAAGGTGGATGGTGCTGAGCGGGATCGGTTGTTGAGCGTGATCGAGCAGCGGTGTCTGACGGGGGTCAATGGGGCCACGTGGCAGGCACGGACGTTCCACCGGCACTACGACCATTCGGCTTTGGACCGGCCTGAGGCGTTGCGGCGGATGCTGCGGACTTACCGGGACCTGATGCACAGCAACGAGCCTGTGCACACGTGGCCGGTGGGCTGAGGGGGTTTGTGAGCGCACACCGGACCTTGGTCCTCCGCCACGGCTGATCGAGGAGCCGTGAGCTGACAACATGGTGCGATGGGTGCAGTGGATTTGGGTGAATTCGCCGTGCGGCGCGCGAGTGAGTCGGACGCGGAGGCGCTGGTCGGGATCGACTCGGTTGTAGCCGAGGATGACGGCCGGCGGCGGGCGAGCATCCTGAGGTGGTGCCGGGAAGGCCTGGCGGCCGTGGCCGAGGGCGCGTCCGGACCGGTGGGCTACTGCGTGGTGGAGTACACCTTCTTCGAACAGGGCTTCGTCACGATGCTGATGGTGGCGCCCGGCGTCCGTGGCCGGGGTGTCGGTGCGCGTCTGCTTGAGTCGGCGGAGAAATCCTGCACGGCTCCGAAGCTGTTCACCTCGACCAATGTGTCCAACCAGCCGATGCAGCGGCTCCTCCAGCGCGTGGGGTGGAAGCCGGTCGGCCTGCTGCACGGGCTGGACGAGGGTGACCCCGAGTTGTTCTACCTGTGCCCGCGGTGACCGGCCTCTGTGGTCCTCGCCGCGCGGCTGATCTTGGCGCGCGTAGCGCGGTTGTTCGCGCGCGGAGCGCGCGGTAGGTGTCACCTACAAGTGGAGGGCCTCGGTTCCCCCACCGTATGGCCTGCCCGAA
>NZ_JBBEGC010000195.1:0-9937 GCF_037401995.1 Saccharothrix sp. CCNWYY140 | reverse complement strand
GTAGCCCTTCGGGCGGGCCATACGGTGGGGGAACCGAGGCCCTCCACTTGTAGGTGACACCTACCGCGCGCTGCGCGCGCGAAAAGCGGCGCGGTCGGTGGGTTTTGGGGCGCGTGGGCTTGCGGGCGGCGGGTGGGACCGGCGTGTGTGGGGTGGTGGGCGCGTGGGTGGTGCGTTGTCGGTTGGTGGGGGGCGCTGCTGAGAAAAGCTGTGTGGGTGGGGGGTGTTTGGTTGGGGTTTGTGCTGGTGGGTGGGGGGTGTGGTGGGTGGGACCCCCTCGGGTGGTGGGGTTGGCCCCACCCTCTGGGTCCGGGTGGCATCAGGGTTGGCTCGGGGGTGTTCCGGATACTTCTGCTTCTCGTTCGACGCCAGGATTTTTGGTGTGACGGTGATTCGGGGGAAAAGGCGGGCGGCGGTGTTGCCGTTGGCTGTTTCGGGGCTTGTGGTCTCGTTGTTCCCCATCGTCTACCTGCACGTGGTGGCGGTGGGGCAGCTCAGTCCGTTGAGTCACACCATCAGTGACTACATCTTCGTCGACAACGGTAGTGGGTTGCTTGCGGTCACCGCCTTGTCGCTTGCTGCCGCTTCGGTGGGGCTGTTGGTGGTGCTTGTTCGGCGGGGGTTGCCTCGGCGGGGGCCTGTCGCGTTGTTGCTCGGGTTGTGGGCGGCTGGGTTGGCGGTGGCTGCTGTGTTCCCTACCGATCCGACGGGGGCGCCCACCTCGTTCTCCGGCGCTGTGCACCGGTACGCGGGGGCCGTCATGTTCACCAGTCTTCCGTTGGCCGGGTGGTTGATTTCGCGGCGGTTCATCCCGAGTACTCCCGTGCGACGGTTCTCCGTGGCCGCGGGGATCACTTCGGTGGCATTCATGGTGAGCCATGTGTCCCTCACCTACGACGGCCAGATGTTGCTCGGGCTGTTCGAGCGGGTCCTGTTCGCCTTGCTCTACGGGCTGTTGTTCGCCCTGGCCGCCGCGGTGAGTCGGGAGGTGTCGCGATGACCTGGCTCGCTGTTGTGCTGGCGGCTGCGGGGGCCGCGTTCTTCGCCTTCGCGGCTCGGCTCCAGCACAGTGCGGTCACCAGTGCCGCCGAGGTGAAGGTGCGGGGGTTGCTGCGTCGGCCGCGGTGGTTGGCGGGGTTGGCGTTGCTGGTGGTCGGGGCCGGGGTGCACGCGGTGGCGCTGGGGATGGCGCCGTTGACCGTGGTGCAGCCGGTCGGGGTGTTGGCCATCGGGATCACCGCGTTGCTCGACAAGCGCCGTCGGGAGTTGCCGGCTGTCGCGTTGACCACGTTCGGGGTCGGGGCGTTCGTGTTCCTGGCCGCCGGGAGTGCCACTGCCACGCCGGTCGCGGTCGAGGCCGAGGTGACCGCCGGGCTGGTCGTGCTGGGGTTGGTCGCCGTGCCGGGGCTGGTCGGGGTGTTGTCCTCGCGGCCCGCGGTGCGGGCGCTCGGGTTCGGTGCGGCCGGTGGTGTGGCGTACGGGTACGTGTCCGTGCTCATGCGGTCGGTGTCGCAGGACGTCCAGACCGGTTCGTTGTCGTTTTCCACCGGCCTCTCGGCGGCCGGGATCGCTGTTGCCCTGGTGGTCGGCGGTTGGTTCATCCAGCACGCCTACGCCAGCGGACCGCCGCACGTGGCGGTCGCCTGTCTCACCGTCGTCGACCCGCTGGTCGCGGTCGGCATCGGCACCACCCTCCTCGGCGAGGCCACCCGCACCTCCGGCCCCACGGCCGTCGCGGAACTCGTCTGCGCCGCCGTCGCCATCGCCGGCGTCGCCCTGCTCGCCCGCAAGGACTCCAAGACACCCATGAGATCGGAGAACACCCCCATGAACGGACGCGCCATGCGGATCGTCGTCGCCGCGGAGACGTTCCCGCCGGACGTCAACGGCGCGGCCCGCTTCGCCCACCGGCTCGCGGTCGGGCTGGCCTCCCGGGACCACGACGTCCACGTGATCTGCGTGGCCCCGGACGGCGTGGCTCGGACTGAGCGGGTGGACGGCATCACGGTCCACCGCCTGCGTTCGCACCGCACCCCGTTCCACAAGACGTTCCGCGTCGGTCTGCCCTGGCAGGTGAGTGGCGACGTGCGGGCCGTGCTGGCGAAGGTCCAGCCGGATCTGGTGCACGTCCAGGCGCACTTCGTGGTCGGTCGCTACACGCTGCGGCACGCGAAGGAGATGGGCATCCCGACTGTCGCCACCAACCACTTCATGCCGGAGAACCTGTTCGGTCACGCCCATGTCCCGCAGTGGTTGCAAGGGCTGGCGTCGCGGTGGGCGTGGAAGGATCTGACCAAGGTGTTCGGCGCGGCGGACGTGGTGACCGCGCCGACGCCGCGGGCTGTGCAGTTGTTGCACGACAACGGGTTCCCGGAGCGGGCGGTGCCGGTGTCGTGTGGGATCGACATCGATCGGTATCGGCTGCGCAAGCCCGTTCGGTCTGGTGAGGGGCCGACGGTGTTGTTCGTCGGGCGGTTGGACGAGGAGAAGCGGGTCGACGAGTTGTTGCGGGCGGTGGCGTTGGTGCCGCGGCTGCGCGCGGACATCGTGGGTGACGGGTCGTGTCGGGCCGAGTGGGAGTTGTTGGCGCGGGACCTCGGGATTTCCGATCGGGTTCGGTTCCGCGGGTTCGTCGGTGAGGAGGAGTTGCTGGACGCCTACGCGAGCTGCGACGTGTTCTGCATGCCGGGTATCGCCGAACTCCAGAGCCTGGCCACGATGGAGGCGATGGCGGCGGGCAAGCCGGTCGTGGTGGCCGACGCGATGGCGTTGCCGCACCTGTGCAAGCCGGGGCGCAACGGGTGGCTGTTCACCCCTGGTGACGTGAAGGGGCTGGCCGAGCGGCTGCACGCGGTGACCGTGGACCCGGCCGTCACGGCGCGCATGGGTGTGGCGAGCAGCGACCTGATCTCGGCGCACGCCATCGACCAGACCCTGGAGACCTTCGAGGGCCTGTACCGCAAGGCGATGGGCGTGCCGACGCTCGTCCGCCCCGCTCTGGTGGCCTGAGGGGTCAGGCCACGACGCCGCGGCGGGTGGCGATGCGGTGCGCCACCCGCAATCCGCGCGGTCCGAGGACGGGCCGGCCGGAACCGTCCACAGTGGTCAGGAAGCGGAACAGCATGGCGTGGCCTTCCAAGCGCCGCAACAACCCTTCGGCCACGTTGTCGCCGTAGTCCACGACGGCCGACTGCTCCACCAGCCGCCGCATGATGGTCCGCCGCTCCTTCAACGGCACCCACCACGTGGTCACCAGGAGCAGCACCAGTCCGAACGACAGCGTCGTGGCCAGCACCGCCTCCCACCCGATGAACCGCAGCGAGAACACCTGCACCACCGCGCCGATCACCAGCAGCACCGACCCGTACACGGCGGCCCACCCGGCGGTCGCGGCGGCGGGCGGCTCGGCGTGTTCCGTGGCCCACACGCCCTCGCGCTGCCGCCACCGTTGCAGCGACCGGCCCAGGTGCAGCGAGGCGAGGATTCCGAACACGATCGCCACGATCGTCCCGATGACCACGACCGCGGGGTCCACGTCGTAGAGCCGGTAGCGCACCACGGCCCAGATCGCCGCCACGATCGCTGCCGCCAGAAGGACTCGCAGCACCAGCCGGGGCCGGCGTCGGATGCGTTTGAGCGCCGCCTTGGCCACCGCCAGCGGCGTGCCCACGGGAGCGGGCAGGGACCCGATCACCAGCAGCGCCACCACGACGACCACCACACCGCCCACGGCCACCAGGCCCGTGGTCACGCCCTCCTCCGACGACGCCAGCGCCGACCGGGTCCGGTCGATGGCCACCGCCGCCAACGGGATCACCGGGGCCAGCAACACCAAGCCGTGCAACAAGGTCCCGGTCCGCAGGGCCGCGTAACCAAAGGCCGCCAACAGGGTCGCGCTGCCGAACGCCGCCGAAGGACCCACCGCCCACGGCGGCAACAGGTCGAACAACGCCAGCACCAGCAGCGCGCCGCCCAACGCGAACCCCAGCAGCCCCAGGAACTGCGCGAGCTGTCCGCCGCGGGTCAACCCGGTGATCGTCCAGTACGGCAGCAGCGCCGCACCGCGCAGCGCGCGCGTCAACGGCTTGGCCGGACCCAGCCCGGACCGCTCGCTGTCGGCCACGGTCACCGCGACCGCCGCCGCCGTGGCCGCCGTCCGGATCACCTGGTCGCTGGAGGCCTCCTGGGACAGCGGTTCCCGCCCGATCCCGGCCCGGTCGAACGCGGCCAGCGCCTCCATGCCGACCTCGACCCGGTCGGCGTCGGTGCGCGCCGGCAGCCGCTGCAACAGCGCCGCCTGCTCCTCCAGGAACAGCTCGCCGCGCGACCGCCGGTCCGCGCCCTCGAGCCGGTCGGCCAGGATCGACGCGCGCAGCGCGGGCAGCTCCTCGCAGATGATCCGCACGTGCAGCGCCCACGCGGTCAGCTCCGCCAGCGCCTCGCACGTGGGCGGTTGGTCGCCGTCGACGTCCTCGTACACGGCGGCCAGCTGCTGCACCGCGCGCTCGACGACGGGTTCCAGGCGGTCCGGCAGCCCGTCGCCGAACAGGTCCGCCACCAGGTCGTTCACCCGCTTGCGGGCCCGTTCGGCCGCCGACGCGCCCTCGTGCGGGGTGAGCTTGTCGATGCGCAGCAGCCGCTTCGGGTCGCACACGATCTTGCTGAGCATGGTGGCGCCGTCCAGCCGGCCCCAGATCCAGTCGTTGACCCGCCAGGACCGCTTGAGGAACCCGGAGAACCGGCTCAGCGACGCGCCGCCGGCCTTGTCGTCGGGGGTCTGGCTGTGCTCGGCGAACGCGTTGCGCGTCTGGAGGCTGATCTGCACCAGGTCCACCGCCTGGTCCATGCCGCCGCGCGAGTCGTCGGCCAGGCACGTGGCCGCGACCTCCAGCGCCAGCAGCCGCGACAGCCACATGTCGCCCGCGACGAGCCCGACCTCGGTCTCGCCGTCGGTGCGCGGTTCGAGCAGCAGCGCCTTCCACGACGTCAGCCCGGCCATCTTCACCCGGTCGTCGGCCAACGCGTCCAGGGCGTCGCGGGCGTCGCCGAGGATGCCGGAGATCCGGTCCACCTGCGCCCGGACCTCCGCGCCGACCGTGCCGCGCAGCATCCCGTCCGCGAACGCCTCGACCCGCAGCTCCCAGTACTCGCGGTTCAACGCGGTGTGCTCGCGGGTGGTCCACTGGCCGTCCAGCTCGGTGCGCAGCTCCCGCAGCCGCGCCCGGACCTCGTAGAGGTTGGTGCGGGCCTGCGCCAACCGGCTCTGCGGGCTCTCCGGAACCACCCACACCAGCCGCTTGAGCAGGTCCATCGCGGCCGAGGCGAGCCGTTCGGCCATCGTGACGCCCCACGGCCAGCCGTGCTCGGGCAGCGCGGCCGGCTGCGGCTGCCCCGGCACGTAGGGCAGGCCGCCCCACTTGGCCAGGTGGGAGCGCTGCGCGGCCTCCGCCGCCGCCCGGACCCGTTCGAAGGTCCACCCGGCGGTGTTGGTCCCGGGCACCTCGAACTGGCGGGTGGTGACGTCGCGGGCCGCGTGCCGGATGCGGACGTCCTCGTAGTGGTCGTGCAGCGTAGCGGCCAGGTCGTAGAGCTTGCCGACCACCGAGCCGCCCGCCGCGAGCCGGTCCAGCAGGGCGCTGCGCCCGCCGCGCCGCGAGGCCGCGAGCCGGTTGTGCTCCTCGATGCGCTCCACGTAGGTGCGCCCGCTCTGGCTGGTCAGGGCGCTGAGCAGCTTCGCGCCGGTGCCGATGGTGCTGGGCAGCAGCCCGTCCACGGGCGCGACCGGCGGCTGCTTGGACTCCGGCGCGTGCGGGAAGACCAGCAGCATCACCCGCCGGACCGGCCCCTCGGCGGGCATCCGGTCGATGGCCTCCAGCGCCTCCTTGGTCGGCGTGTTGACCAGCACACCGCCGTCCACGACGTACCGGGAGACGTTGTCGGTGCCGTTGGCCCACGACGCGACCCCGGCCATGTTCGGCCGGGCGTCACCCGCGGCCTCCTCGGTGACCGGCACGAACGACGGTTCGAAGGCGAACGGGAACGACGCCGAGGACCGGGCGGCCAGCGCGAGCTGGTCCACCAGGGTGGGCAGCCGCTCGGCGGTGAAGTCGTCGCGGCCGGACGGGTCGCGGCGGAAGGAGAAGCTGCCCTGGTGGGTGGACTGGGTCAGCGACTGGCCCAGGTCGTCGTGCGTGGTCGTCGGCACGCCCGCGAGCAGGGTCGTGGTGATGCGCAGGTCCACCGGCCGCTCGTCGGCGGGCGTGGGGGAGAAGTCCGTGGTCAGCCGGTTGAGCGCCTCCTGGAGGCGGGGCAGGAAGAACTCGTCGCCCTTGAGCAGCGACACCGGCGAGCCGCGGAAGGGCGTGCGCAGCAACTGCTCCATGCGCCCCTGCTCGGCCCACAGGTCGCGCAGGCGTTCCAGCTTGGCGTTGGCGTTGACCTGCGACAACGCCAACGCGGCCCCGTTGATGCCCCCGGCGGAGGTGCCGGTGACCACGTCGGCGCGGGCGGTGCTGCCGACCAGGTCCAGCAGGTCGGCGTAGGCGCCTTCGGCCCTGGTCAGGCGGTCGAGTTCGAGGACCACACCGCCCATCCACACGGCCAGGCTGACCCCGCCGTTGAGGACGACGGCGAACCGGATCTGCTCCTGCGGCACGTCGGCCATGCGCGCTCCCTCCCCGGGCTGCGTGGGGATCTTCCCAGGTACCGGTTAGTCGTCCGGCCGCCGCAGCGGGTTACGCCCCGAACGGGTCAACCCGTCCGCACACTTGTCCGAAGGCCCCGGCGCGGGAGAAGATCCCCGGCGGTTCGGGCAGGCACGTCGCCTCGCTCCGCGTATCCGGGAGGCGTGTCGTGCGTGCGTTCCACGTGCTGTCGTTGTCCGTGCTCGTCGCCGTGGCGCTGACCGGCCCGCACACTCCCGCCGTGCCACCGGCCCCGGCCTCCGCTCCGGCTCCGGCTTCCGTGGCGGCAGAGCCGTCCGCCGCGCCCACGACGAGCGCGGTCCCGGCGCTCGCCGACCCGGCCGGACCGGCGTCCGCCGAGGTCCCGGCTCCGCTGCCCGAGGCGATCCCGGCTGGGCGGCCCGAGGTCGGGGGCGAGGGCGAGTCGGTGGCCGAGCGCAACAACCGCATCGCCACCCCGCGCCCGCCGCTGCTGACGTACATCCCGCCGACCCCGAACCCGCCGCCGACGATCTACAACGGCGGGCCGACCACCGTGCCGCCGACCACCGACGAGGTGCCGACCACGCGGCCCGAGCCCGACCCGACGGCCACCACGCAGCCGCCGACGCCGTGACGGGGTGACCGGGCGCGGCCACCCCGTCGTCGGGCTCAGCGGTTCACGTAGTCGCGGACCTGGGCGTACACGGTCGCGTCGGACAGCAGTGCGGTGTGGCTGATGCACGCCGTCCTGGTGTTGCGG
The DNA here is from genome assembly GCF_037401995.1 of Saccharothrix sp. CCNWYY140. NCBI lineage: Bacteria > Bacillati > Actinomycetota > Actinomycetes > Pseudonocardiales > Pseudonocardiaceae > Saccharothrix > Saccharothrix sp. CCNWYY140. Next base: position 2,512 of record NZ_JBBEGC010000195.1, on the reverse strand, counting down.
GCGCCGGACAGGACTGTGCTGTCCGGCGGGTCGATCACGCCGTCGCACGGCGACCACCACGTCCCGTAGGCGGGTGCGCCGGGCGTCTCGTCACCGGAGTTGAGCGCGGTCAGGAAGCTCGACCCGATCCGCATCTCGGTGCACGACGTCTGGTAGCAGGTGTTCGCCGACCGGGTCCCGTGGTTGGGGCCGCCCAGCGACACCCACTGCTCGACCTTGGCGTCGCCGCCGAGGTTGCGGGTGTAGTAGCGGGAGGACAGCCCGCCCATCGAGTGCGTGACCACGTCGACCTTGCCCGCCCCGGTGGCCGCGAGCAGCCGGTCGACCTCGGTGCGCACCACCTCGGCGGTGTCGGCGTTGGACCGGGAGGTGTCGTAGGAGAAGGCGCGGAGGTGGTCGTCGGGCCACCCGTCCGCGCGGAACCGGCTGATCATCGTGTTCCAGTTGGACGCACTGCCGTTCCAGCCGTGGACGAAGAGGATCGGGTCGTGGCCGGCCGCGTGGGCGGGGGAGGTGAAGAGGGCAGGGAGGAACAGCGCGGCGGCAAGGGCGCACCGCTTCCGAAAAGACTTCACGAACGGGCCTTCCGACGGACGCTGGCGGATTCGTCGTGAGAGGGACCGGTACCGGTTGTGCAGGGCGGTGCCGCTATGTTACGGCCCAGTAACCCCGTGAAGTCAACGCTTTAGGCCGCGTCCGGCACCGGATCCCGCTTGATCAACGGCACGATCTGGCGGCGTGCGACGAACACGCACAACGCGAACGCCAACACCGCCGCCGTCACAGCCTGCGGCACGATGTAGGCCCGTCCGTCGAAGGCCGACCCGGTAGGCGGCAGGATCACCGCGATGAACGCGCTGGCACTCATCGCGATCAACCGGAACCGCTTGGCCAGCACCGCCGTGGCCAACGGCAGTGCCGCCCACAGCACGTACCAGGGCTGAAGCACCGGCCCGAGCACGAGCACCGCGCCCAACCCGGCCCCCAGCCCGTTGACGGCCTTGATCCGCCCCCGGAACGCCTTCCACAGCAGCGTCCCGGTGATCACCACCGACACCGCCTGGGACACCAGCCGCATCAACGCGATCATCGAGTCGGTGTGGTTGCCGAGCCCCAGCAGCAGCCCGAGTCCGCCGCCCAGGAAGCCCATAGCGGTCGGCGGCGACATCCAACTCTTCACCGTGCTGGCCACGTTCAACGTCTGCACCCAGCCGAACCCGAGCCCTGTCCCCAGGCATGTGGCCACCATGACCACCCCGGATATGGCGAGGAGGAGCAGAGCGGCCTTGACCAGATCCGCGAACGACCCACCCAACCGCCGCGCGATCATCACCCCGAGGAACCCCAACGCCAACGCGGCCGGGATCTTCACCGCCGCCCCGAACGTGATCATGGTCGCGCCCAACAAGATCCAGACCAGCTCGTCCCGCGTCATCGGCGTGCCTGGCGTGACCGGCATCTTCCGCAACGCCAGCTCCAGCCCGACCAGCATCAACCCGATCGCCAGCCCCTCGTTGTGCACGCCCACCACCAGGTGGAACAGCACAAGCGGGTTGGCCGCACCCAGCCAGAGCGCACTGACCGGCGGCACCCCGAACCGCCGCGCGAGCCGGGGGAGCGCCCACACGATCATCGCCAGGCCCAGCAGGACGAGCAGCCGGTGCAGGAACACCCCCGGCAACACGGAGTTCCCGGTCACCATCGAGATGACCCGTCCCACAGCCAGGAACAGCGGCCCGTAGGGGGCGGGCGTCTCACGCCAGATGTTCGGCACGTTGGTCGTGAGCGGGTGCTCCACGCCGAGCGCGGTGGCCGGCCCCATCTCGTAGGGGTCCTGCCCGTTGGCGGCGATCTGCGACTGGGCGAGGTAGCTGTAGACGTCCCGGCTGAACATGGGGAGCACGAACACCAGAGGCGTGATCCACATCATCAACGTGCGGTCGAGCTGACTACGCGTCATCAACCGAGGCCGACCAGGCCGAGCGAACCGCCCCAACATCAGCCACGCGGAGACGACCAGGAACACCCCGGTCCAGACGACCCCCATCGCGGCACTGGGCATCCGGACGAACAACCCCAACACCGGCGTACCGGGCAACGGCGAGAACACCGGCGCGGCCCCAGCCCCGAGGGAGCCGACGAACATCAACAGGGCGCCAACGGTCCCCCACCGACGGATGATGTCGAGCTGCCGCCGCTCAGGCGCGTTCAGCGGTGCCGCCTCGCCGATCGTCTCCCGATTCGCCATCACCAATCCGCCCGCCGTCACCCCGGCAGCGTAGCGAGCACCCGCCCGCCCCACGCACCCATCGTCGAACCCGCACACGCAGCACCCAACCCGCACAGCAGGCCGGCCCCATCCCTCCCCGACCTCAAACCCACCCACCGCTCCACAAACCTCCCGCAGGCCGCAAGCCCACCCAACCCCCACCTCAACCGGCCGCGCCGCTTTTCGCCCGCAGGGCGGGATGCTTTTCCGCCGAAGGCGCACGCCAAGCGGCAGCGACCACGG
>NZ_JBBEGC010000194.1:0-10155 GCF_037401995.1 Saccharothrix sp. CCNWYY140 | reverse complement strand
CATACGGGGATGACACAAGCAAGAAGCCCAGGCAGAGGTGTGCCGCGCGGCAGCTTCGTGAAGCGCGCTGCGCGCGCGAAGGCGGGCGCTGCGCGCCAGAGCTGGCGCTGGCTGGGCGTTCGTGTTGGGGCCGGCTTGGGCTCGGAGGTCGCCGCTAGTCCGTGTCAGGAGGGCGTGGCCAGGCTGGACTGGGGTTGGTCAGGAAGCCCAGGGGATGGAGCGGCCGGGAGGGGCGGATTCCAGCCAGGACAGGAAGCCGGTCAAGGCGTCCGGGCCCATTGCGATCTCGACCGTTTCGCCCTTCGTGCCGCTGCATCGGAGGACGACCGCGCCCTGGGGCATGGCGTATGCCTCGGACGCGGTCGGTTCTCGTCTGTCGTCGATTTCGAAGCCGTCGCGGTAGATCACGCGGTCGGGGCCGGTGCGCAGGCTCAGGGCCCTTGACCAGACGAACTCGTCGCCCCGGTAGTGGCCGACGCCCAGGTGCCAGCCCCTGCCGCCCCCGTCCAAGCGGGTCCTCAGGGCTACGTGCACGCCACCGGCGCGCAGTAGGCGGATGCGGCGCCACGCGAGGTACGCGAGGACCACCACCGCGACGAACAGGACCACCCCGACGACTTCGGCGATCCCCACGGCGCTTGTCCGCTCGTCCGGGTCAGGCCGGGTGGCCCGCGGCGCGGAGTCGGGCGAGCGCCCTCGCGCGCTCCACCTCGTCCGCGTTGGACAGGGCCGAGCGGGCCTCTTCGACGTCGATCTCGTGGGCCAGTTCGGCGGCCTCCGCGAGGATGCTCACGCCGTCGCCGGTCACGGAGAGGAAACCGCCGTGCACGGCCGCGGTGACCAGCTCGTTCTCGACGGTGCGGATCCGGACCACGCCACCCTCGACCAACTGGCCCAGGACGGGCTCGTGGCCGGGCAGGATGCCGATCTCGCCCTCGGTCGTCTGCGCGACCACCGAGGTGGCCGTCCCGGACCACAGGCGGCGTTCCACGGCGACCAACTGGACGGTCATCTCGGCCACGCGCATCTCCCTTGTCTGGCACTGGAGTCGTGTGCAGTCTAAACGGTCGCCCGAACGGGCCGCCGCCCCAGCCACCCTCAGCGCTGCGGTACGTGTGGTACCACCCGCCTGGGGGTCACCCTGACGGCGGTCCCGACCATTGCGCCGGAGTCGGATCAGGGTGTCCCGAGTAGACGCCGGGGACAAATGTCGTTGTGGGTGGAGTGAGGTGGGTCACGGGCTTGGTGTGCTTCCGGTGAGTGGAAGACTGAGGGTGTGCCGGTTCCCGTCTCGTTGCTCGGTCGGGCGTTCGCGCTGTTGGCCGTGTTCACGGCTGAGCGGCCCTCGGCGACGTTGTCCGAGTTGAGCCGCCACTCCGGTCTGCCGCTGAGCACCACCCACCGGCTGGTGCGGGAACTGCTCGCGCACCGGGCGCTGGAACGCGACACCAAGGGGCGGCTCTGGATCGGGCTGCGGCTCTACGAACTGGGCGCCCTCTCCCCCGGTGCGCTGGACCTGCGTGAACGGGCGCTGCCTTACCTGGAGGATCTAGTCGAGGTCACCCGGCACAACGTGCAGCTCGCGGTCCGTGACGGTCTGGAGGTCGTCTACGTCGAGCGCCTGTCCGCTGTGGACGCGGTCAGCATCCTGACCCGCATGGGGTCGCGCATGCCCCTGCACGCCACGGGCGTGGGGCTCGTTCTGCTGGCGTTCGCGCCGCACGACGTCCAAGAGGAGGCGTTGGCGGCGCCCTTGAAGCGCTTCACTTCCCACACCATCAGCACCCCCAAGGCCCTGCGCACGGCGTTGGCGACCGTTCGTCGTGACGGCTACGCCATCTCCGACCGCCAGATCGAACCCATCACGTACTCGGTGGCCGCGCCCGTGCGCGGGTCGTCCGGTGACGTGGTAGCGGCCGTGTCGGTCGTGGTGCCGGTCGAGACGCGCACGGACACCGTTCTGCCGGCCGTGCGGGCCTGTGGGCGCGCGATCTCCCGCGCGATGGGGTGGCGCGCGCCTAAGCGGCCACGGGAGGCCGGCGGCGGGCCAGCAGGGCGGTGAACGCGGCCAGCTGCTCGGGCGTCATCGCGCTCTTGGGCACGGCCGTCGCCTGGACCTTGCCCAGCACCAGCAGCCAGGCCTCCGGCGTCTCCACGACCTTCTCCAGCGCCTCCCACCGGACGCGCGACTGGAAGGTCGGGTAGGAGAACGACACCCACTCGTCGTCCGCGTCCAACCGGAAGTCGGCCTGGATCGCGACCCACTGCTGCCTGACCGAGGTGCCGACCATGTACGGCTTCATCGCGAACAAGGCGAGCAGCCCGAGCACGATCACCGACACCCACGCGTACGGCGGCCAGATCCCCAGCATCGCCACGAGCACGCCCGCACCCACCATCCCGAGGCCGAGCGGCAGGAGCCGTTTCGTGTACGGCTGGAGGATGTACTCGATGGTCCGCCGCAACAGCGTCTCGTCGTAGGGCACGTGGACGTACGAGGTCATGGCGCGAAGCCTATCCACGCGCGCGCACCCGCTGGTCCGGTTCGGATACGACGAAGACACGCCGGCACAACGGAAAGGCCCGCCCCCACGAGGGGGACGGGCCTTCCGGACGAACAGCCGGGGACTTACTTGCCGGCCAGCTTCTTCGCGTTCTCCTCGACGTCGTTCAGACCACCGCAGGAGAAGAACGCCTGCTCCGGGTAGTGGTCGAACTCGCCCTTGCAGACGCGGTCGAACGCCTCGACGGTCTCCTTGATCGGCACGAAGGAGCCCGGCTGGGAGGTGAACTTCTCCGCGACGAAGAAGTTCTGGCCCAGGAAGCGCTCCAGGCGACGGGCGCGGCCGACGAGGACCTTGTCCTCTTCGGACAGCTCGTCCATGCCGAGGATGGCGATGATGTCCTGGAGTTCCTTGTACTTCTGGAGGATCCGCTTGACCTCCTGCGCCACCCGGTAGTGCTCCTCGCCGACGATCGACGGCTCGAGGATCCGGGACGAGGACGACAGCGGGTCCACCGCCGGGTAGATGCCCTTCTGGGAGATCGGACGGGAGAGCTCCGTCGTCGCGTCCAGGTGGGCGAACGTGGTCGCCGGGGCGGGGTCGGTGTAGTCGTCCGCGGGCACGTAGATGGCCTGGAGGGACGTGATCGACTTGCCCCGGGTCGACGTGATGCGCTCCTGGAGCTCACCCATCTCGTCGGCCAGCGTCGGCTGGTAACCCACGGCCGACGGCATGCGGCCCAGCAGGGTCGACACCTCGGAACCGGCCTGGGTGAACCGGAAGATGTTGTCGATGAACAGCAGCACGTCCTGGTTCTGGACGTCGCGGAAGTACTCGGCCATCGTCAGGGCCGACAGGGCGACGCGCATACGCGTGCCCGGCGGCTCGTCCATCTGGCCGAACACCAGCGCGGTGTCCCCGAGGACCTCCATCTCCTCCATCTCCAGGAGGAGGTCGGTGCCCTCACGGGTGCGCTCGCCGACGCCGGCGAACACCGACGTGCCGGAGAACTCGCGGGCGATACGGGTGATCATCTCCTGGATGAGCACCGTCTTGCCCACGCCCGCGCCGCCGAACAGGCCGATCTTGCCGCCCTTGACGTACGGGGTCAGCAGGTCGATGACCTTGATGCCCGTCTCCAGGATCTCGGTCTTGCCCTCGAGCTGGTCGAACGACGGGGCCTTGCGGTGGATCTCCCACTGCTCGCCGTCGCGGCCGAGGCCCGGCGAGTCGAGGCAGTCGCCCAGCGCGTTGAACACGTGGCCCTTGACGACGTCGCCGACGGGCACCTTGATGGCGCTGCCGGTGTCGCTCACGGTCGCGCCGCGGACCAGGCCGTCGGTCGGCTGCATCGAGATGGTGCGGACCAGGTTGTCGCCCAGGTGCTGGGCGACCTCCAGGGTCAGCGTCTTGGCGACGGCCTCGTACGTGATCTCCACGTGGAGGGCGTTGAACAGCTCGGGAACCGAGTCGCGCGGGAACTCCACGTCGACCACGGCGCCGATCACCCGGACCACACGGCCGGTGCGGGTGGTGGTGGCAGTAGCACTCATGTCACTCATCACTTCCTGCGCCACCGGTAAGCGCGGAGGCGCCACCGACGATCTCGCTGATCTCCTGGGTGATCTGGGCCTGGCGGGCCGCGTTGGCCTGGCGGCTCAGGTTGCGCACGAGCTCGGTGGCGTTGTCCGTCGCCGCCTTCATCGCGGTACGCCGGGCCGCCGACTCGGACGCCGCCGCGTCGAGCAGTGCCGAGAACAGCCGGGTCTTCACGTACTTGGGGAGCAGCGCGCCGAGCAGCGTCTCCGCGTTCGGCTCGAACGAGTACACCGACTGCAACTTCGCCGGGGTGGGGTCGTACTCGACCTCCATCGGCGCGATGCGCTTGGCGACCGGCTGCTGGCTGAGCATCGACTTGAACTCGGTGTAGACGACGTGCAGCTCGTCCACGCCACCGGGCTCGTCACTGCCCGCGACGAAGGCCTTCACCAGCTCGTCGCCCGCCTCGGAGGCGTTGACGTAGTGCGGGAGCTGCGAGAACCCGGTCCACTCGTCGACGATGTCCCGCCGGCGGAACCGGTAGTAGCCCACGCCCTTGCGCCCGATGACGTAGAGCACCGGCTCCTTGCCCTCGGACCGCAGCAGCGAGAACAGCTCCTCGGCCGCCTTGAGCACGTTGGCGTTGTAGCCGCCGCACATGCCCTTGTCGCTGGTCACGACCAGCACGCCGGCCCGCTTCGGGGCCTTGCGCTCGGTCAGCAGCGGGTGGTCGAGGTTGGCCGACGCCGTGGCCAGCGCCGACAGCACGCTGGTGATCTCCTCGGCGTACGGGCGCGACGCCGCCACCCGCGCCTGGGCCTTTGCCAGGCGCGAGGTCGCGATCAGCTCGTACGCCTTCGTGATCTTCTTGGTCGAGTTGACCGTGCGGATCCGCTGGCGCAGCTCTCGAATCTGTGCCGCCATGCCTACGTCACTTCTCGGCCGGGGCGGGTCGGTTCACCTTGACCGACTCGTGCCCGACCTTGTCGGCGTCCATCGCCTCAGCCGGGGCCTCGTTGACCACCGGGGCGCCGTTCGAGGCGGTGAACTGCTGCTTGAACGCGTTGACAGCGTCCACGATGCCCTTTTCGGTGTCTTCCGACAACGTCTTGGACTCGCGGATGCTGGAGAGGATCACGTCGTGGTTGCGGCGGACGTGCTCCAGGAACTCGCCCTCGAAGCGGCGGACGTCGCCCACCGGGACGCTGTCGAGGTGGCCCTTGGTGCCCAGGTAGATGGACACGACCTGCTCCTCGACCGCCACCGGCGAGTACTGGCCCTGCTTGAGCAGCTCGACCAGGCGCGCGCCGCGCTCCAGCTGGGCGCGGGAGGCCGCGTCCAGGTCGGAGGCGAAGGCGGAGAACGCCTCCAGCTCGCGGAACTGCGACAGGTCCAGGCGCAGCGAGCCGGAGACCGTCTTCATGGCCTTGATCTGCGCGGCGCCACCGACGCGGGAGACCGAGATACCCACGTTGACGGCCGGGCGGACACCGGCGTTGAACAGGTCCGACTCGAGGAAGCACTGGCCGTCGGTGATCGAGATGACGTTGGTCGGGATGTACGCCGACACGTCGTTGGCCTTGGTCTCGATGATCGGCAGACCGGTCATCGAGCCGCCGCCCATCTCGTCGGACAGCTTCGCGCAGCGCTCCAGCAGGCGGGAGTGCAAGTAGAAGACGTCGCCCGGGTAGGCCTCGCGGCCCGGCGGGCGGCGCAGCAGCAGCGAGATGGCGCGGTACGCCTCGGCCTGCTTGGTCAGGTCGTCGAAGATGATCAGGACGTGCTTGCCCTGGTACATCCAGTGCTGGCCGATGGCCGAGCCGGTGTAGGGGGCGAGCCACTTGAAGCCGGCCGAGTCGGACGCCGGGGCCGCCACGATCGTGGTGTACTCCAGCGCGCCGGCCTCCTCCAGCGCGGCCTTGACGCCCGCGATGGTGGAGCCCTTCTGGCCGATGGCGACGTAGACGCAGCGGACCTGCTGCTTCGGGTCGCCCGACTCCCAGGCCTTCTTCTGGTTGATGATCGTGTCGATGCAGACCGCGGTCTTGCCGGTCTTGCGGTCGCCGATGATCAGCTGGCGCTGGCCGCGGCCGATCGGGGTCATCGAGTCGATGGCCTTGATGCCGGTCTGCATCGGCTCGTTCACCGGCTGGCGCTGGAGCACCGACGCGGCCTGGAGCTCGAGGGCGCGGGTGTCGTCGGCGACGATGTCGCCGAGGCCGTCGATGGGCTGGCCGAGGGGGTTGACCACGCGGCCGAGGAAGCCGTCGCCGACCGGCACGGAGAGCACCTGGCCGGTCCGCTTGACCTCCTGCCCCTCTTCGATCTTGTCGAAGTCACCCAGGATGACGGCGCCGATCTCGCGCACATCCAGGTTCAGGGCGACACCGAGCACGCCGCCGGGGAACTCCAGCAGCTCGTTGGTCATGGTGCCGGGCAGACCCTCGACGATGGCGATGCCGTCGTAGGTCTCCGCGACGACGCCGACCTCTTCCCGGCTGACTTCCGGGGAGTAGGTCGAGACGTACTTCTCGATCGCACTGCGGATCTCGTCCGACGAGATCGTCAGCTCCGCCATGTCGTTCCTGCTCTCACTTCGTTTAAGGAAAGGGGCTTGTGGGCCGCGGTTCCGGTGTTCGGTCAGCTCGCGAGGTCGCGGCGCAGAGCCGCGAGCCGACCCGCCACGCTTCCGTCGATGATCTCGTCGCCGATCTTGATCAGCAGGCCGCCGCGCAGCGTGGGGTCGACCTCCACGTGCAGCGCGATGGGCCGCGAGTAGATCCGGGTCAGCGTGGCCTCGAGGCGGTCCTGCTGCGCCGCGTCCAGCTCGACGGCGGAGCGGACGTAGGCGACCGAGCGTTCCCGGCGCTTGGCCGCGAGGGCCGCCAGGTCCGACAGGCCGCCGACGACGCCCAGCCCGCGCGGTTCGCGGACCAGCTGGTCGACCAGGGTCTTGGTGGTCTCGTCCACCTTGCCCGCCACGAGGCTGTCCACCAGCTCGACCTTGCCCGCGGGGTCGCCCGCCGGGTCGGTCAGCGCCAGCTCCAGCTCGTGGTTGCCCGCGATGATGCGGCCGAGCCGGAACAGCTCGTCCTCGACCGTGTCGAGCCGGCCGTCCCGCTCGGCCCGCACCAGCAGCGTGGTGCGGGCCAGCGACTCGACGCCGTCGACCAGCTCACGCGGGCTGGACCAGCGCACCGTGACGACCGTGGCCAGCACCTGGAGGGCGTCCTCGGAGACCAAGCCTGCCAGCAGGCCCCGGAGCAGGCCCTCCCGGCCGGCGGGCTCGGTCGAGGCGTCGGCCAGGGCCCGGCGCAGCGCGGGCTGCCCGGACAGCAGGCTGACGACCGCGAACAGCTCCTCGCCCAGCTTGCCGAGCGCGGCGCTGTCCGGCGCGGCGTCGACCAGCTCCAGCAACCGCAGTTCGGCGGCGGCCAGCGCGTCGCGGCTGGCGGCGTGCAGCGTCATCGGCGTTCCCTCACTTGACGGCCGGAGCCGAGGTGTTGTCCAGCTCGTCGAGGAACCGGTCGACGGTGCCCCGGCGGCGCACCTCGTCCTCCAGCGACTCGCCCACGACCCGGTCGGCCAGGTCGACGGCCAGGCGGCCCAGCTCGCCGCGCAGCTCCGCGACGATCTGCGCCCGCTGGGTCTCCAGCTGGGTCTGGCCCGCCGCGACGATCCGGGCGGACTCCTCCTGCGCCTTGGCGCGCAGCTCGCTGATGATCTGCTCGCCCTCGATGCGGGCGTCGTCGCGGATGCGCGCGGCTTCCGCGCGCGCCTCGGCGAGCTGCGCCTTGTACTGCTCAAGCGTGCGCTGGGCCTCGGCCTGCGCCTGCTCGGCCTTCTCGATCCCGCCCTCGATCTTGGCGGCGCGTTCGGCGTAGACCGCCTCGAACTTCGGCGTCACGAACTTCTTGATGACGAAGAAGAGCAGCAGGAACGCGATGAGGCCGACGATGATCTCGGACGTGTGCGGGAGAACCGGGTTGATCGGCTCCCCTTCCGCCGCCGCCAGGATGAGGGTATTCATCACAAACCTCTCTTATGCGATGAAACGGTGCTCAGGCTGCCGACGCGAGGAAGTACACGACGAAGCCGAGCAGCGCGAGGACCTCGACGATGGCGAAGGTCGTCCAGGCGAGGCTCAGCAGCACGCCGCGGGCCTCGGGCTGGCGGGCGGTGCCGCTGATGACCGAGGAGAAGATCAGACCCACGCCGATGCCCGGGCCGATGGCCGCGAGGCCGTAGCCGATCGCGGCGAGACCCGCGTTGGTCACACCGGAGGCGGCTTCCTGAGCAAGAACGATGGATGCGCTCACTTGTGCTGTTCCCTTTCCAACTCGGTCCGCGAAAGGCTTCGCGGATCGGAGGCTTGAGTGTTTTTCAGTGCTCTTCCGCCAGCGCGGCGCCGATGTAGTTGGCGCTCAGCAGGGCGAAGATGTAGGCCTGAAGGACCATGATCAGCGCTTCCAGGAACGTCAGCGCGATGGCGAAGAGGAATGCGATCGGGGCCACCACGACCGTGATGCCGCCGTTGAGCAGCAGGAACTCACCCGCGAGGGTGAAGACCAGCAGCAGGAGGTGACCCGCGAACATCGCCGCGAAGACTCGGATGGCGAGCGTGAGCGGGTTCAGGACGAACTTCTGGAAGAACTCGATCGGGATCAGCAGGATGAGCACGAACCAGGGCGCGCCGGGCGGCATGGTGGCGTGCTTCAGGTAGCCGACGAAACCGTGGCGCTTGAACCCCACGAAGTGGTAGACCGGGTAGATGACCAGGACCGAGACGGCCAGCGGGAAGCCGATGTGGGCCATCGTGGGGAACTGGATGAACGGGATGAGCCCGAACAGGTTGTTCACCAGGATGAAGGTGAAGACGGTGAGGATCAGCGGCACGAAGGGCTTGAAGTCCTTGCCGCCGATCTGCTCGCGGGCGATCGAGTTGCGGCCGATGTCGTAGGCCGACTCGGCGAGGAACTGGAACTTGCCCGGGACGAGCTTCATGTTGCGGGTCGCGGCGATGAAGAACGCCCCGATGATGACGATCGACAGGACCAACAGCACCAGGGGCTTGTCGACCGAGCCGAAGATCGCCGGGGGGAAGAAGTCCTTCACACCGGGTGCGACGAACTCGCCACCCGAGGCCAGCACCATCGTGGTCACTGTGTTCCTTCCGGTTCTCCCGGCCGGCGTTCACTCCGCCGGGGGAATCGTCACGATCGGGACAAACGTACCGTATGCACCGCACGCGCCCTTGAGGGGCACCCCCACCAGCCAGGGCGTCCCGTCTGCGCGCACCGTACCAGCCGGTAGCTCAGGGGTTGCCGGGGGTGGGGATGATCACCTGACTGCGACTGCGCTTGGAAGCGCGGACCTCCAGAAAGGTCGCCACGACGATCGTCGCGGCCATCGTCAGCGCGAGCGCGTTCTCGTGGACGTTCTCGTGCAGCGCGGGCACCTTGCGCAGCAGGACCATCACCACGACCAGCAGGACGAGCTTGCCGAGGAAGCCGCCGAACGCCGCCAGCATGATGAACTGCACGGGCAGGTTGGCGGTGCGGTGCATCAGCCACAGCGTGAGCAGTGAGCACGCGATGGCGAGCGCGCCGCCGATCAGCGCCGAGACCAGCCCGGGCACACCGGCCACGAGGGTCCAGACGACCGCACCGAGCGCGACGGTCGCGAGCGCTGCCCAGATCGCGCCGCGGAACATCTCCCCGGCCAGCTTCTGGACGACCTTCTCGTGAGTCCACTCCTGGCTCATGTGTCACCCCTTCCCACTGGTCGGAACGAGTGTATGTGGCGTGCTCGGATCACCCGACCGGTGGGGGTGGGGAAGCCTTGACTTCGGGATGTCGCGGGCAGTGCGGCGCGAGGGACGCGACGGTCGGGTGGGCGCTGGGGCAGGCGGACCCGGCAGGCGGACCCGGCAGGCGGACCCGGCAGGCGGACCCGGCAGGCGGACTCGACAAGTGCCCCCTCCCCCTCCGCAACGCAACGCAACCCTTCGGCTTTTCGCTTGGCTGCCGCACGGCCACACCTCTGCCTGGGCTTCTTGCTTGTGTCATCCCCGTATGGCCTGCCCGAAGGGCTACCACGCTTTGGGTCGGGT
>NZ_JBBEGC010000193.1:0-10258 GCF_037401995.1 Saccharothrix sp. CCNWYY140 | reverse complement strand
GCTTCGCCCAGGCCGGACGGGGAAAGAAACCGAGGCCCTTCCCGTGGTCGCTGCCGCTTGGCGGAACGCAAGAGCCTGCCGCCTTCGGCGGAAAAGCACATCAAGGTCGACGACGCTTCACCTGATCACGACCACCGACCCACTGACGCATTACTCATCTAGACCTCGTACGTGCCGATCGCCTCGACGCAGAAGCTCAGGTACAGCGCGTACTTGTAGCCCGCGCGCAGGTTCCCGTCGAGCTTGTCGTAGCCCAGCGGCATCCCCGGCGGGTAGAGGAACGAGTCCGGCAGCGTCAGGCCCTCCGCGCCGAAGTGGGTGGTGTGCAGCTTGCTCGTGCCGGGCACCAGCTTGAGCTGCAACGGCTGGTCCGAGGACAGCAGCAGGATGTGCCAGTACTCGGTCGGCTCGGCGTTGTCGGTGGTGAGCACCGCGCTCGCCTCGGCCTGGCCCGCCGACCCGCTCTCCCGGTCGCCGATCGCCGTCGGCAAGCTGACCTTCAGCCGCAGGCCGTGCACGGTGTGCGACCCGTCCTCGTCGAGGTGGTCGGACACCGAGTTCTCGACGTAGACCCGGAACAGCAGGCGGTCCCCCTGGGTGACCTTCTCGTGGGCCTGCCAGGACGGCTCGCCGCTCCAGCAATCCGGGCCGGCGTGCCGGACGACGAAGAACGTGCGCTCGTCACCGACGTGCGGGTTGTCCGTGATCGAGTTCAGCGTCACGTGGCCCGCCGGCTTGGCGGAGGTGTACACCGGCCGGTCCGGTCCCCACCCCGCCCGCAACCGCTCCTTCGCCGCGCCGGGCGGGGGCACCGGCGAGGGTGACGCGGACGCCGAGGGCGGGCCGCCGGTCACCGGGGACCAGGCGTCCTCGACGGGTTTGGCCAGCAGCGGCACGGTGGCCGACACGATCACGGCGACCGCCGCCACCGCGATGCCGGCCTCCACCTTCCGCTGCCGCCGCAGGTACAACCACGCCAGGACGCACAGCAGCAGCACCACGCCCAACCCGGCGGCGCTGATCAACACGGCCCGCGACACGGCTCAGTGCCTCCCGACCGCGCACCCGGACATCAAGACCTCCCACCAAGGAGATCACCGCGCAGCCGTGATCCGTTACCGCAGACCCGACCCGATCCCGGTCAACGACCGGACCTCCATCTCCGCCTGCTTCACCGGGTCCGCCTTCTCCCGGCTCAGCACCGTGCCCAGGAACCCGCACAGGAACGAGAACGGGATCGACACCAGACCCGGGTTGCCCAGCGGGAAGAACGCGAAGTCCACCTCGGGGAAGATCGACGACTTCGTGCCCGACACCGCCGGCGAGAACGCGATCAGCACGATGCACGACACCAGCCCGCCGTAGATCGCCCACAGCGTCCCGTTGGTGTTGAACCGCTTCCAGAACATCGAGTAGATGATCGTGGACAGGTTCGCCGACGCCGCCAGCGCGAACGCCAGCGCCACCAGGAAAGCCACGTTCTGCCCGTTGGCCGCGATGCCGCCGGCGATGGCCAGCAACCCCACCACCACCGCCGTCAACCGGGCCACCCGGACCTCCGACCGCGGGTCGGTGTGGCCGCGCTTGAGGACGTTGGCGTACACGTCGTGCGCGAAGGACGCCGACGCCGTCAGCGTCAGACCGGCCACCACGGCCAGGATCGTCGCGAACGCCACCGCCGACACGATGCCCAGCAGCACCGCGCCGCCGATCTCGAAGGCCAGCAGCGGCGCGGCGGAGTTCTCGCCGCCCGGCGCCTTCTTGATCCGGTCCGCGCCGACCAGGGCCAGCGCGCCGAACCCGATCACCAGCGTGCACAGGTAGAAGATCGACATCATCCACGTCGCCCACACCACCGACCGCCGCGCCTCCCGCGCGTTGGGCACGGTGTAGAAGCGCATCAGCACGTGCGGCAGGGACGCGGTGCCCAGCACCAGCGCCAGGGCCAGCGAGATGAAGTCCAAGCGCGCCAACGGGGTTCCGCCGTACCGGGCGCCGGGCTCCAGCACCTGCGGGCCGAGCGGGCTGTGCCGGGACGCCGTCTCCATGATCGACGACAGGCTGAAGCCGAACTTGCCGAGCAGGAACACCGTCATCAGCGTCACGCACAAGATCAGCAGCACGGCCTTGATGATCTGCACCCACGTGGTGCCTTTCATGCCGCCGACCAGCACGTACAGCACCATGACGATGCCGACGACCGCGATGACGACCGCCTGCCCGGCCTTGGTGTGCACGTCCAGCAGCAGCGCCATCAACGCGCCCGCGCCGGCCATCTGCGCGATCATGTAGAACAGCGAGATCACCAGCGTCACGTTCGCCGCCGCCGCCCGCACCGGGCGCTGCCGCATCCGGAACGCCAGTACGTCCCCGAGGGTGAACCGGCCGGTGTTGCGCAACCGCTCCGCGATGATCATCAGGCCCATCAGCCAGGACACGACCCAGCCGATGGAGTACAGGAACCCGTCGTAGCCGTTGACCGCGATGCTGCCCGAGATGCCCAGGAACGACGCCGCGGACAGGAAGTCGCCCGACAGCGCGATCCCGTTCTGCGGCCCGGTGAAGCTGCTGCCCGCCGCGTAGTAGTCCGACGCGGTGGTGTTGCGGCTGCCCGCCCGGTACACGACCCAGAGCGTGATCAGCACGAAGACCGCGAAGACGCCGACGTTGATCGCGGTGTTGCCGCCGGTCACGCCCGGCCCTCCCCGGTCAGCGCCCGGACCGCGTCGACCTGCGGGTCGAGCTTGCGCCGCGCGTAGCGGGCGTAGGCCAGGGTGAGCGCGATGGTGCTGACGAACTGGAGGATCCCGAACAGGATGCCGATGTTGATCACGCCGTAGACCTCGGCGGCCATGAACTCCGGCGCGTACGCCGACAGCGCCACGTAGCCGAGGTACCACGCGAGGAAGCCCAAAGTAGCGGGGAGTACGAACCGCGTCACCCGCCGTCGCAGTTCGCGGAAATCCTCGCTGTCGCGCAGCGCCACGAAGTCCGGCTTGCCCGAGTGGTCGACCAGCAGCGGCGTCCCTGGATCTTCGTCGAACGTCGCGAAACCGCGCCCGCGCCTCGATTCGCTCGGAGGCAGGATCGCCTTCGTCATCAAACCTCCAGGGATTTCGCCTGATCGGCCGCGGGAGGGGCTCGTGCGGCTCGGCGAGCGAGAAGCGTAACTCCGCCGCGCGTCCAGTCAACTGCCGTTCTCGGTGCGCAGGACGGCCGCTGAGACCGTTAGCGCAGCTCACGACCCCTGCGGGGGTGAAGTCTCGATTGGATCGCGGGTCCCGTCCGCCGCACCCCGTGCGCCGAACGGCTGATGACCTGCGTCGAGGTCGTTGTCCTGGCCTGATCCACCACCTACTATCCCGCAACAGCATCCGCCGCCTGCCGCTCGTGCCGGTGACGATTTGCGTAGTCGATCGGTTACTCATTTACCCCGGGACTTGTGTGGTGACAGGCGAAAACGGCACGCGACGGCAGTGGTGGAACGCCGTCGCCGACTGGCGGAATTGGCGGCTGCCGGTCAAGCTGGCCGCCGTCCTCGCGGTGCCGGTGCTGGTCGCCGTCGGCGCGGGACTGGTGCAGATCCGCGGCTACGTCAAGGCCGCCGACCAGTACGCGGGCATGCAGCGGTTGGTCACGCTGCGCGCCGGCCTCGACGTGCTGGTCACCAGCGTCCAGGCGGAACGCGCCGCCTCCGCGGTGCGCGAGGACTTCAAGGGCGTCAACCTGACCCGGTTCCGCGACGTCGTGCGCGCCACCGACACCGCCGCCGCGGGCGTGAAGAACCTCGTGGAACGCGCCCGCCTCGGCGAGGTCGCGGGCGCGCGGTTCCGGGACATCACCGTCCAGCTCGACGGCCTGCCGCAGTTGCGCGACCGCGTGATCAGCGGCGGCGTGGACCTCGCGGGCGGCATCGGCGGCTACAGCGTCGTCCTGCGCGCCCTGCTCGACTTCGACCAGGCGATGGTCGGCGACTTCGGCGAGTCCACCCTGGCCGGCACCGCCACCTCGCTGCACAACCTCGCGATGGCGGCCGAGCAGATGTCCTGGCAGCACGCCACCGTGCTGGCCGGCATCAGCCGGGGATCGTTGCTGGACAGCGAGAAGACCGCGCTGGAGCAGTCCTGGACCCGCCAGCAGGACAAGCTCGCCGACTTCAACGCCGTCGCCACGCCCGAGCAGCAGGCCGAGTACCGCGCCACCGTCGCGGGCCAGGACGTGGACGCCCGCAACAGCCTGCTGCAACAGGTCCGCCGGGAACCCGAGTCGATCGGCGAACGGGTCGCCGTGGACGCCTGGAACGACGGCTCGGTCGGCGCCCAGCGCCAGATCGGCATCGTGTTGCGCGGCTTGGAGAAGCAGCTCTCCGACGACGCCACGCGTCTCCAGGACGAGACCAGCGACCGCGCCGGCTTCGCGTCGGTCATCCTGCTCGCCTCGCTGTTCGCCGCCGCCGGCGTCGGCCTGGTCGTCGGCAACTACCTGCTGCGCTCGCTGCGCGCCCTGCGGGTGGCGGCGCTCGACGTCGCCGAGCGCCGGCTGCCGACGCTGGTGGCGCAGCTGAAGGAGGACGCGGCGCCGGACGTGTCGGTCGAGCCGGTGCCCGTGCACACCCGCGAGGAGCTGGGCCAGGTGGCGCGCGCGTTCGACGCGGTGCACCGCCAGGCCGTCGCCTCCGCCGCCGAGCAGGCCGACCTGCGCACCGCGATGCGCAGCGCGTTCGTCAACCTGTCCCGCCGCAGCCAGGGTCTGGTGGAGCGGCAGCTCAAGCTCATGGAGGAGCTGGAGCGGCAGGAGGAGAACCCCGAGCAGCTGGCGAACCTGTTCAAGCTGGACAACCTCGCCACCCGGATGCGCCGCAACAACGAGAACCTGATGGTGCTCTCCGGCATCGACATGGCCCGCCGCTTCACCCGCCCGGTCCCGCTGGGCGACGTGCTGCGCGCCGCCGCGTCGGAGATCGAGCAGTACCAGCGGGTCGTCGTGCAGGCCACGCCGCAGGTCGAGGTCGTCGGCTACGCGGCGGGCGACCTGGTGCGGCTGGTGGCCGAGCTGATGGACAACGCGACCACGTTCTCCCCGCCGCGCACGCAGGTCGTCGTCGGTGGCCGCGCCCGCGCCGGCGGCGGTGTGTTCGTGGACGTGATCGACGTCGGTGTCGGCATGTCCGAGGAGGACCTGGAGCAGGCCAACCGCAAGATCGCGCAGGCCGCGGCGGACGAGGCGGGCGAACTGCCGGTGTCGCGCCAGCTCGGGTTGTACGTGGTGGGTCGGTTGGCCGGTCGGCACGGCATGCAGGTCATGTTGCGCGAGCAGGGGGAAGGGTTGCGCGCGGTGGTCGCGCTGCCGCCGGAGTTGGTGCGCGCGGTCAGTGCGCCGGAGCCGCGGCGGGTGACGGCGTCGGAGCAGACCTTCGCCGGCCACATCGCGGTGACGTCGGCTCGTCCGGTGGCTCGGACCCAGACTCCGCCCAGTGGCATGCAACTGCCGACGCGTACTTCCACACCGCCCAGCGGAACTCCGTTGCCGATGCGTACTCCTACGCCGCCCAACGGGACTCCGCTGCCGGTTCGTACGCAGACCCCGCCCAACGGCACCCCGCTGCCCGCTCGCACTCCCGCACCGGCAGCCTCGCGCAACCCGTCCACCTGGTTCACCGGCAAGCCCATCCCCTCGGGTCCCGCGGAACCGGCGCGGCAGCGCGGCACGGACGTCCCGGTGCAGGCCGAGGTGCCCGCGGCCGAGAACTCGACGGCGCTGCCCAAGCGGCGACCGCGCACGAACCTGGTGGCCGATCGGCCGGACGCACCAGAACCCGGTGCACCCGTCCGGCGGGATCCGAACGCGACACGCGGATTTCTGGCCAGCTACCAGACCGGTATCCGGCAAGGTGTACAGCGGGACTCCGGTGAGAACCGAACGGGGCGGGAGAGCACATGAGCGGGCAGAGGTCACGGCAGATCGACCAGTTCGGCTGGTTGGTGAGCAACTTCGCCGATCGCGTGCCCGGTGTCGCCCACGCCGTGGTGATCTCCGTGGACGGCCTGCTGCTCACCGCGTCCAGCGGCCTGCCCGACGACCGCGCCGAGCAGCTCTCGGCGATCGCGGCGGGGGTGGCGAGCCTGACCGAGTCGGCGGCGCGCTGCTTCGACGGCGGCCCGGTGCTGCGCTCGGTGATCGAGATGCAGTACGGGATCATGCTGCTGATGTCGATCCGGGACGGCTCGTGCCTCGCGGTGCTGGCCGCGCCGGACGCCGACGTCGGCCAGGTCGCCTACGAGATGACCGTCGTCGTGGACCAGGTCGGGCAGCTGCTCACCCCCGAGCTGCGCGCCGAGATCCAGGGCGTGAAACGGATGATGGCCCGCCCGTCGGCGTGAGGTGGTCATGAGCCAGGAGCCCGAGTCGTCCGCCGAGCAGACGTTCGCCGACCTGCTCAACGGCTTCAGCCTGGACTCGGCCCGGCGGCGCAAGCCGGAACCGGCGCCCGAGCCCGAACCGGCGGAGGTGCCCACGCGCCCGCACCCGGTGTTCGCCGACGACCTGGACTTCGAGCTCCCGCGCGGCGAGGAGGCCGCGTCGATCGTCCGCCCCTACTCCTGGACCGGCGGGCGCACCACGTCGTCGGTGCAGCTGGAGATCGAGACCCTGGTCTCGACGGTCGACTGGGACTACCCGGGCGCGTTGAAGGCCGAGTACCAGGAGGTCATCTCGCTGGTGGCCCGGCCCCGCTCGGTGGCCGAGGTCGCGGCGCTGCTGCGGCTGCCGCTGGGCGTGGCGAAGGTGCTGCTGGGCGACATGGCCGAGCGCGGCCTGATCGACGTGCACCGGACGGTGTCCTCCGACGGCGAACAACCCGAACTCGGGCTCATGGAGCGCGTGTTGGCGGGCCTCCGGCGGCTCTGACTGCCTACTATGGCTTCAGTGTTGGCCGAAGGCAGGGGGATGGCTGGTGAGTGTCGGGCGTGAGACTCGGCTGTCGGCGTGGATCGAGCGGTTCGCGGCCCACTTCGAGCGGGAGGGCATCCCGCTGATCGGCGGGCGCATCCTGGGGTACCTGCTGGTGTGCCAGCCGACCGAGCGGACGGCGGCGGAGCTGTCCCAGGAGCTGGAGGCGTCCAGCGGGTCGATCTCCACGAACCTGAAGTTCCTGGTGGGCGAGGGTCTGGTGACCAAGCGGACGCGGCGGGGCAGGCAGGCCGCGCAGTACCGGATCAACGAGAAGCGCTGGGGCGACCTGGTCGCGCGGAAGCTGGACGCGCTGACCAGCGTGCGCGAGCTGACCGAGGCCGGGATGCGGCTGATGAGCGGCGACCCGGAGCGGGCGGTGCGGCTGCGCGCGGTGGACGACCTCTACACGTGGCTGGCGACGGAGCTGCCGGCGGTCTGGGAGCGCAGGCCCGCGTCGTCGCGCTGAACCCGTTCGCGGGTGTGCACCCACAGGTTGGCGGTGGCGATCACGACGGCGCCGGCGCCCAGGACGTGGATCGAGACCAGCACCTCGGGCACGCCCGTCCAGTACTGGACCATGCCCAGCGCGCCCTGCGCCACGACGGTGGCGACGAGGGTGTAGTAGGCGCGGCGGGCGGTGCTGCCGAGGGTGAAGCCCATCGCGATCAGCATGCCGAGGAAGAGGAACAGCAGGTCGGCGTGCAGCTGGGACAGCGTCTCCACCGGCACGTCCAGGCGCGGGGTCGAGGCGTCGCCCGCGTGCGGCCCGGCGGCGGTGACGAACGTGCCCGCGAGCAGCAGCAACCCGAGCACGCCCGCCTGCACGACCTGGAGCCGCATCACGTTCCTCGTGACCAGCGGTCGGGCGGGCTCGTCGCCCTCGCGGATCGCGGCGACCAGGAGCACGGCCAGCCAGGTCAGGACCATCGAGATCAGGAAGTGGACGCTGACCGTCCACCACAGCAGACCGGTCAGCACGGTGATCCCGCCGACCACGGCCTGCACACCCACGCCGATCAGCTGGACGAGCGCGAGCTTGAGCACCCGCTTGCGGCGGGGAGTGGAGTACCAGGCGGCCAGCACGCACAGCGCGGCGATGACGCCGACCAGCCCGGTGAGCGTCCGGTTGCCGAACTCGACCCACTGGTGCAGGGGCGCGACCTCGGGGTGCTCGACCGGGGTGAGGCTGCCGGCGACGCACTGCGGCCAGGTCGGGCAGCCCAGGCCGGAGCCGGTGACGCGCACGATCGAACCGGTCACCGCGATGCCCGCTTGCGCTATCACCACGGCGATGGCGAAGGCGCGTTGGAACTTCAGCAAGGAGGCGACGACCCAGTCAGGCACGGTTACCGATGGTAGGTACCACTTCCTGAGAAGTCGCGCCGGGGTGGTGTCGGGGTGGCGTCGGATCAGGAGAGCTTTGTGGTGCGGGCGGCGACTGCGGCGGCGGTCACACCCCAAGCCAGGAGGACCAATACCTGCTTGAGAGCGGGTGCGCCGCCGTCGACGACTGCGGTGTGCAGGCCCTCGGCCAGGGCGGCGGAGGGGAGGAGTTGGACGATGGTCGCCAGCCAGGACGGCAGGTTGTCCACGCCTAGCGCCACGCCGCCGACCAGTAGGAGTAGGAACCACACGATGTTGGCCAGTGCCAACACGATCTCCGCGCGCAGCGCTCCGCCTAGCAGCACGCCCAGTGCGCCGAAGGTCAGTGCTCCGAGGATGAGCAGTGCTGCTGTCCACAGCCAGCCGGTGGCAGAGGGCAGGTCCCAGCCCAGGAGGACGGCGACTACGCCGAGGATGACGACCTGGATTGCCACCACGGCGAGTCCGGCCGCGATCCGCCCGCCTACCAGCAGCCACCGGGGTAGTGCGGTCGCGGCGAGGCGCTTGAGGACGCCGTAGCGGCGGTCGAAGCCCAGGGCGATGGCCTGGCCGGTGAAGGCGGAGGAGATGACGGCGAGCGCGAACACGCGGGCGACGGACGAGCCGACGCGGGGTTCGGGCACCGGGATGACCGACATCACGCTCATCGCGATGAGCAGCGCGACCGGGATGAGGACTGTGAGGAGGATCTGTTCGCCGTTGCGCAAGGTGAGGACGGCTTCGGTGCGGGCCTGTGCCCAGAGCATGCGGGGGAGGGAGCCGCGGCCGGGGTGTGGGGTGAAGGTGCCTGGTGCGAACGTCAAGAGCGAAGCTCCCGTCCGGTGAGGTCGAGGAAGACGTCTTCCAGGCTGCGCTTGGCGACGGTCAGTTCTTCGGCCAGCACGCCCTGTTGAGCGCACCAGGAGGTCACGGTCGAGACGACCTGGGGGTCGATCCGGCCCTGCACGACGTAGCCGCCACGGCTGGCTTCGCGCACCTTCATGCCCTCGGGCAACGCGTCGACCAGGAGGGTGAGGTCGAGGCCGGGGCGTGCGCGGAACCGCAGCTGTTGGTCTTCCAGCGCGGTGAGTTCCTGGGGTGTGCCGGCGGCGACGACCTGGCCGCGGTCCACGATCACGACGTGGTCGGCGAGTGCTTCGGCCTCGTCCATGAGGTGGGTGGTGAGCAGGACGCTCACGCCGTCGGCCTTGAGGGCCGTGACGAGTTCCCACACCAGGCGGCGGGCCTGGGGGTCCATGCCGGCGGTCGGCTCGTCGAGGAAGACCAGCTCGGGCCGCCCGACGAGCGCGCAGGCGAGGGAGAGCCGCTGCTGCTGGCCGCCGGAGAGTCGCTTGTAAGGGGTGCGGCCGACGTTGTTGAGGCCGAGCACGTCCAGCAGCCAGGCCGGGTCGAGGGGGTTGGCGGCGCAGGTGGCCACCAGGCGGAGCATCTCCTCGGCGCGGACACCCGGGTAACCGCCGCCGCCCTGGGGCATCACGCCGATGCGGGGGCGCAGGGCGGGGGAGCGGGGGTCCAGGCCCAGGACGCGGACCGTGCCGCCGTCGGCCTGGCGGAAACCCTCGCAGACCTCGACGGTGGTGGTCTTGCCGGCGCCGTTGGGGCCGAGCAGGGCGAGCACGTCACCGCGGGGGAGGGTCAGGTCGAGTCCGTTCACCGCGACGGTGGAGCCGTAGCGCTTGACCAGCCCCGACACTTCCACGGCGAGGGGCTGGGGGTGCGGGCTCACGACGGCAAAGCCTAAGGCGTGCCTCGCCTCACCTTGGTTGCGGGGTCCGGTCTTCGTGTGGTCCGCGGTGTGGTGTGCGCTTCGCGCTCTCGGGCGGGATGCGCTGCGCGCTCTCAAGATCAAAAGCGCCTGCCGGCGGGCGAACCACCGATGGGGGGTGAAGGGCGTCGGTTCCCCCACCGCATGACCCGGCGGAGC
>NZ_JBBEGC010000192.1:0-10362 GCF_037401995.1 Saccharothrix sp. CCNWYY140 | reverse complement strand
CCTTCGGGCAGGCCATACGGTGGGGGAACCGAGGCCCTCCACTTGTAGGTAACACCTACCGCGCGCTGCGCGCGCGACGTGCGCGCTGCGCGCGCCGGGAGTGGTGTTGTGCACGTCAGAGTCGTTGCGGGGCGGCGGAAGTGCCGTGGTGTCAGAGTTGGGTCTCGGTGCCGGTTCGGGCTGATTCCACCAGCGCCTCCCCCACCCGAGCAGTCCGCTTCGAGTCAGCCAACGTCACCAGCGGCGGCGTCCCCGTGCGCACCGCCTCCGCAAAAGCCGCCGCCTGATACTCATAAGCATCGGCAGCCGGCACGACCTCCTCGGTCCGCCCCTCACCCGTCACAACAGTGATCACGCACTCCTCATCCACCCCAGTCCAAGCATTGCGAACCGAGATCGACCCATGCGTCCCCTGCAATTCATACCGAGCACAAGGCCCATAGTCGAACCCATAATCAATCTGCGCAACCCGACCATCACCAAAGCCAAGAGTCGCCACCCCGCTGGTATCCACAGGCGCGCCATCCTTCGAATGGAACCGCGCCCGCACACTCACCGGTGCCTGACCAAAAGCCCACAAGGGCACATCAAAGGCGTAACAACCAACATCCCAAGTAGCCCCGCCACCCAACTCGGGCACGTACCGGATGTTCCCCACCGGATCCATCAACCCGGCGAACGCCGCCCGCACCACCCGCAGCTCACCGATCACACCCGAGGCCAGCAACTCCACCACCCGCCGCTGCTGCGGGTGGAACCGGTACATGTAGGCCTCCATCACGGTCAGCCCCCCAGCCGCCGCCTCGACCCTCTCCACATCCACCGCCGACAACGCCAACGGCTTCTCACACAACACGTGCTTGCCCGCCGCCAAAGCCCGCAAAGTCCACGGCACGTGTTCCGAGTTCGGCAACGCGATGTACACAGCGTCCACATCCGGATCAGCCAGCAACGCCTCGAACCCGTCATGCACCCGCGCACCGAACGACGAAGCGAACCGCCCAGACGCCTCCACCCGACCAGGTCGGGCCGCGACGGCGACCACCTGGTTGCCGTCCGTGCGGTGGATGGCGGGAGCCACCCGGGTGCTGATGAACGCCGTTGCGCCCAGAACGCCCCACCGCAGCATGAAGTCCTCCCCAAGGCCGGGACCGGAGCCGGACGCAGCCGGCGGGCCGCGCAGACCTTAACCGATTCATGGGCACGGTCCTGCGCACGCCACGGCACCCCCTCGCCGAGCGGTTCACGGGCGATCAGCGAAACTTGACCCCATGACCGCCGACGCGCCCGACGACGACAGGACCAGCTTCGCCGATCTCGGGCTGCGCCCCGAGCTGCTGCGGGCGCTCTCCGGACTCGGCTACGAGGAACCCACCCCCATCCAGCGGGAGGCCATCGCACCGCTGGTGGAAGGCCGTGACCTGCTGGGCCAGGCCGCCACCGGCACCGGTAAGACCGCCGCGTTCGCACTGCCCGTGTTGGAGCGCATGGGTGGCGAGCCGCGTGCCGACACCGAGCCGTTCGCGTTGGTCCTGGTGCCGACTCGCGAGCTTGCCGTGCAGGTGTCCGAGGCCGTGCACCGGTATGGGCGTGAGCTGGGTGCGCGGGTGTTGCCGATCTACGGCGGGCAGCCGATCGGGCGGCAGTTGCGGGTGTTGGAGCAGGGTGTGGACGTTGTCGTGGCCACGCCCGGGCGTGCTGTGGACCACCTCAACCGGGGCACGTTGAAGCTGGACAAGCTCAAGATCGTCGTCCTGGACGAGGCCGACGAGATGCTGGACATGGGGTTCGCCGAGGACCTGGACTCGATCCTCGCCGAAGCGCCCGAGGACCGGCAGACCGTCCTGTTCTCCGCGACCATGCCGCCGCGCATCGACCGGTTGGCCCGCCAGCACCTGACCGACCCGGTGCGCATCACCATCGGGCGTGAGCAGACCGAGCCAGGTGAGGCTCCTCGGGTGCGGCAGAGCGCCTACGTCGTGCCGCGTGCCCACAAGCCGGCGGCGCTCGGGCGGGTGTTGGACGTCGAGGCGCCCACGGCGGCGATCGTGTTCTGCCGGACCCGGGACGAGGTGGACCAGCTCACCGAAACCCTCAACGGTCGGGGCTACCGGGCCGAGTCGCTGCACGGTGGCATCAGCCAGGAGCAGCGGGACCGGGTGATGGCGCGGCTGCGCAACGGGACCGCGGACCTGCTGGTGGCCACGGACGTGGCGGCGCGCGGGTTGGACGTGGAGCAGCTCACGCACGTCGTGAACTACAACGTGCCCTCCGCGCCGGAGTCCTACGTGCACCGCATCGGCCGGGTCGGGCGGGCCGGTCGCGAGGGTGTGGCGATCACGCTGGCCGAGCCGCGTGAGCACGGGATGCTCAAGACCATCGAGCGGGTCACCAAGCAGCGCATCCAGATGGAGAAGGTGCCCACCGTCGCCGACCTGCGGGCGCGCCGGCTGGAGCTGACGCGGGCTGCGCTGCACGAGAGCCTGTTGGAGGACGACCTGGAGGGGTTCCGGGTCGTGGTGGAGACGCTGGCCGATGAGTTCGACGTGGTGGAGATCGCGTTGGCGGCGGTCAAGCTCGCGCACGAGGCGACCGGCGCGGCGGCCGACGAGGAGGAGATCCCCGAGTTCGTGCCGCGTGACCGGGACCGCCGGGGCGCTCCAGTGGGTGGCGAGCGGCGGGAACGCCGGCCGCGCCGCCCCACGGCGGGCATGACCCGGCTGTTCGTGGGCGCGGGGCGCAGCGCGGGCATCCGGCCGCAGGACATCGTGGGCGCGATCGCGGGCGAGGCCCGGCTCAACGGCCGCGAGATCGGCGCGATCGAGATCGCCGACCGGTTCTCCCTGGTGGAGGTGCCCGAAGCCGCCGCGCAGCAGGTGATCACGGCGTTGCGCGGTGCGACCATCAAGGGCCGCAAGGTGACCATCCGCCGCGAGCGCGACGAGACCCGCTGACCCCCTGCCGAGCGGGTCGAACCGCCCGCTCGGCAGCCGCCCGTTCGACTGCATTCCCGCTTCCCCGCACCGGCCTCCCGATACGCTCGCCGTGTCGGGAGGGGGCTCCTGTGACCACGGAGAACGCCGCACGCGCGGGCACCGTCGGGGCGGTCGTGCAGGCGGGCGCGGTGCACGGCGACATCACCATCGGGTCGGCGTCGCCGCGGGTCCCGGTGCCGCACAACCTCCCGCCGCCGGCGCACCGGTTCGTCGGGCGGCGGCGTGAGCTGGACCGGCTGACCGCGCTCGCCACGGCGGCCGGTGGCAGTCGGGTGTGCGTGCTGGACGGGCCACCGGGGATCGGCAAGACCGAGTTGGCGGTGCAGTGGGGTGCGAGCGTGCGCGGCCTGTTCCCGGACGGGCACGTGTACGTGGACCTGCGGGGTTTCGACCCGACGCGGCCGGCCGTCGACCCGGCCGAAGCGCCCCGGCTGATCCTGGGCGCGCTGCACGTGCCGCTGTCGTCGGTGCCGGCCCACCCCGACGACCAGTTGGCGCTGCTGCGCAGTGTGCTGGACCAGCGGCGGCTGCTGCTGGTCGTGGACAACGCGCGCGGCAGCGACCAGGTCCGGCCGCTGCTGTCGTCCTCACGCGGCTGCTTCACGGTGGTGACCTCGCGGCACCGGCTGGACGGCCTGGCCGTGCAGCACGGCGCCGAGCGCATCCCGGTCGCGCCGCTGCGGCCGGCGGAGTCGGTGCGGCTGCTGGCCGAGCACCTGGGCACGCACCGCGTCCGGTCCGAGCACGCCGCCGTCGCGCGGGTGGTGACGGCGTGCGGTGGTCACCCGCTGGCGTTGAGCGTGGTCGCGGCGCGGGCCGCCGACCCCGCCGAGTCGCTGGACGCGATCGTGCGCGAGCTGGAGAGCCGGGGCGGCGCGCTGGACGCGTTGCGGCTGGCCGACGTGGGCGACCTGCGCGCGGTGCTCTCGCTGTCCTGCGAGAACCTGCCGGCGGGCGTGCAGCGGGAGTTCCGGACGCTGGCGCTGCACCCTGGCGCGGAGTTCGACGTGGCCGCCGCGGCGGCGATGACCGGCGGCGACACGTTCCGGGCGCGGGAGACGATCCGGGAGCTGGTGCGCTGCCACCTGCTGGGCCGCACGTCCTCGGGCCGGTTCGCCTTCCACACCCTGACCTACGCCTTCGCCGCCGAGCAGGCCCGCGCGATCGACCCGGCCGAGCGGGCCGCGAGCCGGATCGCCCTGCTCAACCACCAGCTGCACGCCGCCAACCGCGCCGACCGGCTGATCAACGGCCACCGCCGCCCGGTGCCGCTGGAACCCTGCCTGCGCCCGGAGCTGCTGCCGGCGCTGGCCACCCGGGCGGACGCGCTGGCGTGGTTCACCACCGAGTACGACAACGTGCTGGCCGCCGCCGCCCTGGCGCGGCGGGAGGGCCTGGACGCCCACACCTGGCAGCTGGCGTGGACGATCCCGAACTTCGCCCACCTGACCGGGCGGTGGCGGGACTGGATCCAGGTGCACACCGCCGCCGTCGAGGCGGTCCGGGGCGGTGACCGGTCGGTCGAGGTGCGGTTGCGGCAGTCACTGGCACGGGCGCACTTCGAGAACGGCGACCACGGCAAGTCCGTGGAGGGGTACGTCGACGCGTTGCGGACGCTGGAGGAACTCGGTGACGTGCCGGGTCGCGCGAACGCCCTCAACGGCCTGGCCGCCGTCCAACTGGGTGCCGGAGCACCGGACGCGGCGCTCCGGTCCGCGTCCGCCGCCCTCGACCTCTACGGCCGCCTGGAGGTCCGCGACGACGCCGGCACCGCCAGCACGCACCACCTGCTGGGCCGCACGTGCGAGACGCTGGGCCGGCCCGCCGAGGCCCGCCACCACCACCTGCTCGCCCACGACCTCTACACCCGCTCCGACGACCTCTACGGCCTGGCCAAGGTCGCCGACGCGATGGCCGGGCTGGAGTCGGCGGCGGGCCGCGACGGGCGGGCGCGCGGCCACCTGCGCCAAGCGGTCGCGTTGCACTTCCGGGCGGGCAACGTCGTCTCCGCCGCCGAGTCGTGCCGACGCCTGCGCTCCCTGCTGGAGGAAGCCGACCCGGTCGTGGACGTGCTGTCGCGGGCGATCGCGGCCCTGGCGGACAACCGCGAGTCCGAGGCCGCCGCGCTGGTCGGCGTGATCGCCCGTTCGGGTCCTGTCGAGACCTGATCAGCATGTGGACGCGGTGGTGGGGCGAGGCGGGGCGTGGTTGATTCGCCGGTGGACGAACTTCGCGAGGGAGGACACCGATGACCACGGTCGAGGACCTGGAGACCGAGTGGGCCGCGTTCCGCGTCGAGCGCGACAACGGGCTGCGCGACCCGCACGGATGGCTGAGCATCAGCGCGCTGCACTGGCTGGACGCCACCCCGCGGTCCTTCCCGGGCGTGCCCGGCGAGTGGAGCACGGACGGGACCGCCGCGCGCCACGGCGACACCGAGTACACCCTGGCCGAGGCCGGGTCGACGCTGGTGGACGGCGAGGACGGGGTGAAGGTCGAGGTCGTGCTGCGCACCGGCCGGTACGGGCTGCGGGTGCGCGACCCGCGCCACCCCGACCTGGCGACCTTCGCCGGCGTGCCGACGTTCGACTTCACCCCGAAGTGGGTCGTGGACGCCGACTTCGACGCCTACCCCGAGCCCGAGACGGTCACGGTCGGCGCGGCCCGGGACGGGCTGGAGCACCACCTCACGGCGGTGGGCGTGGCGACGTTCGAGGTGGACGGGCAGCCGCAGCGGCTGGTCCTCACGCTGGCCGGCGACCGGGTGCAGGCGCTGTTCCACGACGCGACCAACGGCGAGCAGACCTCGGCGTGGCGGGCGCTGTTCGCGGACGCGCCGGCCGACGGCCGGGTGCGGCTGGACTTCAACCGGGCGCTGAACATGCCCTCGCACCTCACGCCCTACGGGACCTGCCCCAAGCCGCCGGAGGGCAACGTCGTCACGGTGCCGGTCGGGGCGGGCGAACGCCGGTTCCGATGACCGGGTAGTCGACCGGGGCCTCCAGGTCGACGTCCCGCCACAGCGCGCGCCGGGCCGAGAGGTCCACCTCGGGACCCCAGTGGTGCACGCCGGTCCAGCCCGGGTCGCCGGTGCGGCAGAAGTCGACCCAGGCCCCGAGCATCCGGGCCGACAGCTCGTGCTCGGCGGGTCCGGGCGGGCCGCCGATGAGGAAGTCCGCGCCGGCGAGGTTGCCGAACGAGAACGGGACGTCGGCGGTGTGCCAGCCGGGCGCGCGGCTGAACCGGGCCAGGTGCGCGCGGCCGTGGGCTTCGGCGAGGCGGGTGGTGGGTTCGGTGAACACGCTGTCGCCCAGCAGTTCGACGAACGCGTCGGCGACGGTCGGGAACAGGGCGCGGTAGCCGTCGAGCACGTGCGCGGGCACGCCGTTCTCCCGGCCGTAGCGCGCGTACTCCTCGTCGGTGCGCACCGGGGCGAGGGTGCCGACGGCTTCGAAGAAACGGCACTCGGACGTGGTGTGGCAGAACAGCGCGTCCACGTGCGGCGGCGGCACCGGCAGCCGGTCTGCGACCGGTCCGAACAGGACCGGGTCGTAGGCCAGCGGACCGGACTTCTGCGCGGCGATCAGGACGTCGGCGGACGCCACGGCGGACTCCGGGGTGGTGGGGTCGATCCACTCGGCGACCCGGCGGGCGAAGCCCTCGGTGTAGCACTTGCCCGGGACGCTGTGGGCGATCACCCGGCGGACACCCGGGGCGTCGGCCAGGAACAACGCCGAGCCCGCGCCGGCGGACTGCCCGCCCACGGTGATGGTGTCGGGGTCGCCGCCGAAGGTCGCGATCTCGTCCCGGACCCAGTCCAGCGCGGCCCGCTGGTCGAGCAGGCCCCGGTTGGCCGGGTGGCCCTCGACGTGCCCGAAGCCCTCGAAGCCCACGCGGTAGTTGCAGGTCACGACGACCAGCCCGGCGCGGGCGAGCGCGGCCCCGTCGTAGTCGGGCTGGGCGGAGGAGCCGAACGTGTAGGCGCCGCCGTGCAGGTACAGCAGGACCGGGTGGCCGTCGCCGTGCGCGGGCGCCCACACGTTGAGCGTCAGCACGTCCTCGTCGCCGGGGCGCCAGACCGGCGCGCCGGGCAGTTCCACGGACTGCGGCGGGATCGGGCCGAAGTCCAGGCAGTCGCCCGAGTGGTCGGCGCGGACCGGCGCGGCGAACCGGAGCGGACCGAAGGGCGGTTCGGCGTACCGGATGCCCAGGAACGCGTCGACGGCGGGATCGACCGCCCTGCCCCGGAAACGCCCACGTGTGCTCATCGGCGTCTACTCTGCCACGATGGCCGATCCGCTGATGGGACGACAGGACGCCGCCGAGGCGCTGGGGCTGGTGGCGGAGGCGGCCGGGCCGTACCTGGCGGCGCTGCCCCACCTGCCGGTCCGCGATGCCACGCAGGCGCATTTGCTGAAGGACCTGGACGGTCCGCTGCCCGAGGACGGCGAGGGCGCGCCGGCGGCGGTGGCGGAACTGCTGCGGATCGGGACGCGCGCGGCCACGCACTCGTCCGGTCCGAGGTTCTTCCACTTCGTGGTCGGCGGCTCGACCCCCGCCGCGCAGGCCGGCGACTGGGTGACCTCGCTGCTGGACCAGGCCTCGGGCCTGTGGCTGACCTCGCCGCTGGCCGCGCGGGCGGAGACGGTGGTGCTGCGGTGGCTGCGCGAGCTGGTCGGGCTGCCGGAGACGTTCGGCGGGGTGCTCACACCCAGCGCGACCTTCGCGAACCTGACCGGGCTGGCGTGCGCACGGCACTGGTGGGCGGCGCGGCACGGCGTGGACGTGACGGCGGACGGGCTCGTCGGCCTGCCCCGGATGCCGGTGTTCTCCAGCGGGTACGTGCACGCCAGCGACCGGAAGGCGTTGCAGCTGCTGGGCTTGGGGCGCGACAGCGTGCAGACCTTGGTCCGCGACGACGCCGGGCGGATCGACCTGGCCGCGCTGGACCGGGAGCTGGCCGCGTCGGGTCCGGCGGTGGTGATCGCGAACGCGGGCGAGGTCAACGCCGGCGACTTCGACCCCGTGGACGCGATGGCCGACTTGGTCGAGAAGCACGACGCGTGGCTGCACGTGGACGGGGCGTTCGGCCTGTTCGCGGCGCTGTCACCGGAGACTGCGCACCTGGTGCAGGGTGTCGAGCGGGCCGATTCGGTGGCGGCGGACGGGCACAAGTGGCTCAACGTGCCGTACGAGAGCGGTTTCGTGTTCGTGAAGGACCCGTCGGTGCTGGGACGGGCTTTCGGCGGCTGGAACGCGCCGTACCTGCCGGCCCCCGACGACGAGCTGGTCAACTACAACATGCTCGGGCCGGAGTCGTCGCGGCGCGCGCGGGCACTCCCGATCTGGGCGACGCTGCGCGCGTACGGGCGGTCGGGGCACCGGGCGATGGTCGAGCGGCACCGGGACCTGGCCGTGCGGCTGGGCCGGATCGTCGAGGCGTCCGCCGACCTGGAGCTGATGGCCCCGGTGAACTTGTTCGTCGTGTGCTTCCGGTACCGACCGGCAGGTGTCCCGGAGGACCGGTTGGACGAGCTGAACCGGCGGCTGGGCGCGGAACTGGTCGAGGACGGGCGCGTGTACGCGGGGACCACGGTGTACCGGGGCGTGGTCGCCCTGCGCCCGGCCATCGTGAACTGGCGCACCACCGACGAGGACGTGGACCTCTTGGTGGAGGTTGTCCGCGAGATCGGAAACCGCCTCGACTAACGTCCGCTCACCCGATCAGTAGCATCGCGGACGTGCGCAACGCGATCACCGACGTGCCCGGCGTACTGGTCGGCCACTCCACCCGCATGGGTGACGGCGCGCTGACCGGGTCGACGGCGGTGCTGTTCCCACCCGGGACGGTGTGCACTGTGGACGTCCGAGGCGGCGCACCCGCAACCCGCGACACAGCAGCACTCGACCCCCGACACGGCGGCCGAACCGTGCGATGCGTCCTGCTGACCGGCGGCAGCGCCTACGGCTTGGCAGCGGCAGACGGCGCGGCAGCGGAGATCGGCTCCTTCGTGCCCGCAGCGGCCTTGTACGACTTGGGACGCGGCGGAGTGTTCGACACCTATCCGACGCCGGAGATGGGTGCCTCAGCCGTGCGCGCAGCCGGCGTCGAGGTGGCACAGGGCAACGTCGGCGCAGGCACAGGCGCGATGAACGTGTCCTTGAAGGGCGGTCTAGGCACCGCCAGCGTAGAGCTGGGCGGCGGTGTAGTCGTCGGCGCAGTAGCTGCCCTAAACGCCGCAGGTTCAGGCCTCGATGTCACCACCGGCCTGCCCTTGGCTCACCGCTGGGGCCTACCCGGCGAGTTTCCACCCCCAGCCGGCGACGACCTGGCCCGCGAGCTGCCCCAGGTCGTACGCCCGTTCAACACCGTGATCGGCGTAGTCGCCACCAACGCCCGAGTGCCCGCGTACGCACTCGCTGCCGCCGGCCAGGACGGCTTGGCCCTGGCGGTGAACCCGGCCCACGGGATGCCAGACGGCGACACGGTCTTCGGAGCATCCACCGGCACCCACGACGGCGAGGTGGAGGCCGTGATGGAGGCCGCACGACACACATTCGCCCGAGCCTTGGTCCACGGCCTGCTGGCAGCGGAGTCCGTAACCACGCCGTGGGGCCACCTCACGGCCTACCGGGAGCAGTACCCGCTGACAGGCGCGGGGTACAGGAGGGGGACTGTCTGATGCACGCAATGCACTACGAGATCACGCTACCCGCCGACTACGACATGTCGATCATCCACCAACGCGTCGCCACCAAGGGTTCGGCCTTGGATGCTTGGCCGGGCTTGGCGTGCAAGGCTTACTTGGTGCGGGAGCGAGGCGTGGACGACTCGCCCGTGAACCAGTACGCACCTTTCTACCTGTGGCGCACGGTCGAGGGCATGAACACGTTCCTGTGGGGACCAGGCTTCGCCGGCCTGAGCCGCGACTTCGGACGCCCGGTGGTGCAGCAGTGGACCGGCGTGGGATTCGAGACCGGTGACCTGGAGATCACGCCGAGGTCCGCAACCAAGCAAACCTGGCACGTGCCCGCAGACGCCGACCCGGTGGCGTTGATCGAGGAGTCCTTGGACGAGCTAAAGCGCCCAACGGAAGGCCTACACTCGACCGCCCTGGTAGTGGACACCCGGAACTGGGAACTGGTCCGCTTCACCCTCTGGACAAACGAAGCACCAGCAGACGCCGGCCAACGCTACCGAGTCCACCACCTGTCCAGGCCAGAACTAACCGACCTCCCCACCGGCCGTAACTGGTAACCAGCAAGCCGCTCTTCCGCGCGCAGCGCGGGCTCTTCGGCGAAGCCGGCAAGCGGCAGTCCACCGAGGAGGACACAGCGCAACTTGGGCTTCTTGCTTGTGTCATCC
>NZ_JBBEGC010000191.1:0-10373 GCF_037401995.1 Saccharothrix sp. CCNWYY140 | reverse complement strand
CCTTCGGGCAGGCCATACGGGGATGACGGAAGAAGCCCAAGTTGGGAGGTCTGCTGCGCGAGCTACTTCGAAAAGCGCGCGCCTGTGGGCGCGAAGGGCTGTGCCGGGGGGAGAGCGTGCCCTGCGCCTCTGCGGCTTGCGCATTACTCGTCTAGCGGGCGTACCTCAGCCAGACCGCCGTGTCGGGGGGCAGCGCGCCGTCCGCCAGTGGTCCGCTGGACAGCAGCACCCCGTCGTGGTCGGGTAGCTCGACCGCCTCGCCGGACAGGTTCAGCACGCACGCGAACCCGGGTTCCCGGGTGAACGCCAGCACGTCCGGCCCGAGGTCCAGCCACTCCATGCCGCCGTCACCCAGCGCGTCCTCGGCCCGCCGCAACCGCAGCACCTCCCGGTACAGCGACAGCATCGAGTCCGGGTCGCCCTCCTGCGCCGCCACCGACAGCCCCGCCCAGTGCGCGGGTCGGGGCAGCCAGGACGGACCGTCGTCGCCCCACGGGATCGGCACCCGGCACCCGTCCCGGCCCCGGTCGGTGTGGCCCGACCGCTCCCACACCGGGTCCTCGCGCAGCTCGTCGGGCAGGTCGTCGACCTCCTCCAGCCCCAGCTCCTCCCCCTGGTAGACGTACACGCAGCCGGGCAGCGCCGTGGTCAGCAGCGCCGCCGCCCGCGCCCGCCTGGTGCCCAGTTCCAGGTCGGTCGGGGTCAGGTGCTGCCGGCGGCCGAAGTCGAACGACGTGTCGGCCCGGCCGAACCTGGTGACGTGCCGGGTCACGTCGTGGTTGGACAGCACCCACGTGGGCGGCGCGCCGACCGGGGCGTGGGCGGCCAGGGTGGCGTCCACGACCCGGCGCAGCTCGGCGGGGTCCCACGGGCAGCACAAGAAGTCGAAGTTGAACGCCGAGTGCAGCTCGTCGGGCCGTAGGTAGAGCGCGAACCGCTCGGGGTCGGGCAGCCACATCTCCCCCACGAAGACGCGCTCGTCGGGGTACTCGTCGAGCACCGCCCGCCAGGACCGGTAGATCTCGTGCACGCCGTCCTGGTCGGAGTACGGGGTGTCGGCGTCGGGTCGGCTGAAGTCCTTGACCAGGCCGTCGGCGACGTCGATGCGGAACCCGTCGACGCCCCGGTCGAGCCAGAACCGCAGCACGTCCTCGAACTCCGCCCGCACCTCCGGGTTGGTCCAGTTCAGGTCGGGCTGCTGCGGGCTGTAGAGGTGCAGGTACCAGGCGCCGTCCGGGGTCCGGCTCCACGCGGGGCCGCCGAAGCGGGACTGCCAGTCGTTGGGCGGCTCGTCGCCCTCGTGGAACCAGAACCGGTCCCGACCCACGCCCCGCAGCGCCTCCTGGAACCACGGGTGCCTGTCCGAGCAGTGGTTCGGGACGATGTCGATGATGATCCGCAGGCCGAGGGCGTGTGCCTCGCCGATCAGCTTCTCCGCCTCGACCAGTGTGCCGAACACCGGCGCGATGTCGCGGTAGTCGGCGACGTCGTACCCGCCGTCGGCCAGCGGCGACGGGTACCAGGGGCTGAGCCAGAGCGCGTCCACCCCGAGGTCGGCGAGGTGGGGCAGGCGTCGCCGCAGGCCCGCGAGGTCGCCGACGCCGTCGCCGTTGCCGTCGGCGAAGCTGCGCGGGTACACCTGGTAGATGGCCGCACTGCGCCACCAGTTCATGTGGGGTCCTTCCCTGAGGTGGGGTTCAACCTTTGACGCCACCGGCGGTCAAGCCCGCCAGGACGTGGCGCTGGAACACCAGGAACAGCCCGACCACCGGCGCGCTCGCGAGCACCAGGCCGGCGAGCATGAGGTCGACCGGTGTGTCGGGGGCGAAGCGCTGCAACGCCACGCTGAGCGTCTGCCGCGCGGGGTCGGAGAACACCAGCAGGGGCCAGATGAAGTCCTTCCACGCGGCCACGACCGCGAAGATGGACACCACGGCCAGGATCGGCCGGGACAGCGGCAGCACGATGCGCCACAACAGGGTCAGCTGCCCGGCGCCGTCGATCTTGGCCGCTTCCAGCACCTCCACGGGCAGCTGGTCGAAGAACCGCTTGAGCAGGAACACGGTGAACGCGTTGGCCGCACCCAGCAGCCACAGCGCGACCGGGTTGTTCAGCAGTCCGAGGTCGGCGATGGTGAGGTAGGTCGGCACCAGTAGGACGGCCGCCGGCATCATCAGCGTGAGCAGCATCATGCCGAGGATCCCCTTGCCCAGCACCGGTTTGAGCCGGGACAGCGCGTAGGCGGCGGGCACGTCGACCGCGAGCTGCACCGCCCACGTGCCGACCGCGACGACGATCGTGTTGAGGAAGTAGCGGCCCAGGTCCATCAGCCGCCACGCCTCGACGTAGGTCTCCGGCTGCCACGTCAGCGGCAGCACGGTCGGCGGCACGCGGGCCAGTTCCACCGCCGGTTTCATCGCCGAGATCACCACCCACAGCAACGGCAGCACGAACACCACCGTGACGACGATCGCGGTTGCCGTCAGGGCGATGGCGTACCCGGTGCGCGAACGTCCCGGCGCGACAAGGGTTCTCACGCGTCGGCCCTCCTCGTGACGCGCAGGTAGAGCGCGGTGAACGCACCGAGGACCAGCAGCAGCAACAGGCTCAGCGCGCTGGCGGTGCCGAAGTCGTTGTAGTAGAAGGCGTACCGGTAGAGCAGGAGCAGGACGGTGACCGTGGAGTCCTGCGGTCCGCCGCTGGTCATCACGTACGGCTCGGTGAAGACCTGCATGGTCGCCACGACCTGGAGCAGCAGCAACACCAGCAGCACGAACCGGGTCTGTGGGACGGTGACGTGCCACAGCCTGCGCAGCACTCCCGCGCCGTCCAGCTCCGCCGCCTCGTACAGCTCGCCCGGGATGGATTGCAGCGCGGCCAGGTAGACCAGCGTGGCAGTGCCGAGGTTGGCCCAGGTGGCGACCAGGACCAGGGAGAGCATCGAGGTGGACGTGTCGTCCAG
Organism: Saccharothrix sp. CCNWYY140; assembly: GCF_037401995.1. NCBI lineage: Bacteria > Bacillati > Actinomycetota > Actinomycetes > Pseudonocardiales > Pseudonocardiaceae > Saccharothrix > Saccharothrix sp. CCNWYY140. The sequence goes on along the minus strand of NZ_JBBEGC010000191.1, from coordinate 7,411 downwards.
CCAGCCGAGACCTGGCAGCCCGAGCCCGCGCAACGCGGTGTTGAGCAGGCCCGGACCCGGGTCGTAGAGCCACTTCCAGACCAGCGCCGCCACCACCGGCGGCAGCATCACCGGGAGGTAGACCACCAGCCGGAAGTACGCCTTGAAGTGCCGCAACTCGTTGAGCACGACCGCCAGCAGGAACGGCACCGCGAAGCCGAAGACCAGCGCCAGGACGGTGAACAGCAGGGTGTTGCGCCACGCCACGGCGAACAGCGGGTCGGCGAACAGCCGCTCGAAGTTCTCCCAGCCGACCCAGGTCGGTGCGGCCACGAAGTCCACCTGCTGGAAGCCCAGCACGACCCCGCGGGCGATCGGGTACCAGGAGAACACCGCGAAGCACAGCAGGGCGGCGGACAGGAACCCGTACGCGGTCAGGTTCTCCGCGACGCGGCGGCGCATCACTTGACCTGCGCCAGGACCGGGTTCACCTTGGCTTCCGCGTCCGCGAGGAGCTTGGCGGGGTCGGCGTCGCGGTCGGTGAGCACGGCCTGCACGACGTTGTCGAGGATCGCGTAGACCTGCTGGGCGTTGGGCGGCTCGATCGACCCGTCCGGTGTCGAGTCCACATAGGACTTGAAGTTCTGCACGGGCACGGTCGCGTTGGCGACCTTGAGTTCGTTCTGCTTGGCCTTGACGTCCCCGGTCCAGATGTCCGCGACCGGCGGCACGGGGAGGCCGATCGGCTGACCCTGTTCCTTGTAGCGCTTGAGGTTCTTGTCGAAGCGGTCGGGGTTGAGGTACTTCCAGCCGATCCACCTCAGTCCGGCCTTGATCTTCTCCGGCGTGGCCTTGGGGTTGAGCATGTAGCCCTCGCCGCCGATCAGCGTGCCCTTGCCGTCCGGGATGGCGGTCAGGCCGTAGTTCGCGTAGTCGCCCTTGAACTGGTTGACGATCGTCGGGACGTTGTCGGGGGCGGCCAGGTACATGCCGAGCTGACCCGCGCCCATCATCTGCTGGACGTCCTCGATGACCAGGAGCTGCTTCTCCCCCATCGTGCCGTCGCGCCAGCGCATGTCCTTGAGGTGCTGGAGGACTTGCCGACCCTTGTCGTTGTTGAAGTCCGCGACCCACTTGTCGCCGTCCTGACGGGCGACCTTGCCGCCCACGGAGTACATCCACGCCGTGAAGTGCCAGCCGCCCTGGTTGTTCTTGCTGTACTCCGCGAAGCCGACCTTGTTGCCGCCGAGCGCGGTGATCTTCTTGGCCGCTTCCTTGACCTCGTCCCACGTCTTGGGCGGGCGGTCGGGGTTCAGCCCTGCCTGCTGGAAGAGCTCGCGGTTGTAGAGCAGGCCCATCGAGTAGTTCGCGGTCGGGACGCCGAACACCTTGCCGTCCTTGGCGAACACGTTCCGCAGCTCCGGGCGGATCTCGGTGTAGTGCGGGAGGTCCTTGACGTAGTCGGTGATGTCCGCGGCCTGGCGGCGGGCGACGAGCTGGGCGGGGTCGGTGAAGTAGGCGTAGAAGACGTCTTCCAGCTGGCCGCCGGCGAGCTTGGCGGAGAACGTCTTCGGGTCCATGAAGCCTTCGTGCGGCTGGATGTCGATCTCGGGGTTGGCGGCCTCGAACTCGGCCACGTCCTCGTCGAAGACCTTGCGCTCGAACGCCTGCGTCTGCGGCGGCTGCCCGTTGACCGACAGGACCACCTTGCCCGGAGACCCGGTGTCGGCGGCGGACGAGCAGGCGGTGACCGCGAGGCTGCCGACCAGCAGCAACCCCGCCACTCTGCGGAGCCGGAAAGAGTTCATGGGGGCGGACCCTCCTCGTGTGGTGTGGCGCACACCGTAGGTCTAGTCCACAGGTTGCCGCAAGATGTCTACGAGACTTTGCAACTTGCCGACAGTGCCTCGTAAGCTACCTGGACGCACAACGACAACGCCCGGCGCGCACTTGCGCCGGGCGTTGTAGTCGTGGCTGGAGGTCGCGTCAGCGCGGGGCGGGCGCGGTCGAGGAGCGCACCACCAACTCGGGCTCGAACAGCAGTTCCTCGGTGGCCACCGACGTCCCGGCGATCTGGTTCGCCAGCAGCTCCACCGCCGCCCGCCCCATCGCCTCGATCGGCTGCCGCACGGTCGTCAACGGCGGCTCGGTGCACGTCATGAACGCCGAATCGTCATACCCCACAACGGAAACGTCGTGCGGCACCCGCAGCCCCTGCCGCCGCACCGCCCGGATCGCCCCGAGCGCCAACGGGTCGCTGGCGCACACGATCGCGGTCACCCCGCGCTGCACCAGCCGGGTCGCCGCCGCCTGCCCGCCCTCCAGCGAGAACATCGCGTGCTCCTCCGCCAGCTCCACCCCGGCCCGTTCGGCGCACACGGTCAGGGCCGCCAGCTTGCGCCGCGACGGCATGTGGTCGGTCGGCCCGAGCACGGCCCCGATCCGCCGGTGACCCAGCGCGACGAGGTGCCCGAACGCCTGCTCCACCGCCACCGCGTCGTCGCATGACACGCGCGGGAAGCCCAGGTCCTCCACGGCGGCGTTGACCAGGACCGCGGGCAGCTTGCGCCGGATCATCTGGTGGTAGTGCTCGTGCGACGCGTCGGCCTGCGCGTACTGCCCGCCCGCGAACACCACCCCGGACACGTGCTGCTCGAACAGCAACTCCAGGTAGTCGGCCTCGGACACGCCACCGGCCGTCCGCGTGCACAGCACCGGCGTGAACCCGCGCTGCGCCAGGGCGTTGCCGACGACGTCGGCGAAGGCGGGGAAGATCGGGTTCTGCAACTCCGGCAGCACCAGGCCGACCAGCCGGGCGCGTTCGCCGCGCAACTGCGTGGGCCGCTCGTAGCCGAGCACGTCGAGCGCCGTGAGCACCGCGGACCTGGTCGCGTCGGACACGCCGGGCTTCCCGTTGAGCACGCGGCTCACCGTCGCCTCGCTCACGCCGACCTTCGCGGCCACCTCGGCCAACCGCCGTTGCGTCATGGAGCAACTATACGGCAGGACTTGCGCGAATCTTGCGCGGACTTGCACTCCCTTGCAAGCTCGACCGCAGCCGGCAGCACGTGCGCGGGCGCGACCACCCGATCCACCAGCCCCGTCCGCAACGCCTCCGCGGCATCGACCCGGCGGGCCACCACGACACCCGTTCCCGTCACCCGGACGAGGTCACCACCCTCGGCCAACACCCGCCGGTCGCACGCGTCCGCCAGAACCGCCAGGTCACCGGACGCACTACCGCCGATCGCCGCCACCACCGGCACCGGCAACCGCGCCAACTCCGAGCGCAACGCCCGCAACTCCCGCACGTGCTCCCGCCGCGCCGACGGCGACACCCCGACCACACCCCGCACCGACGCCGCCGACACCCCGCCCGAGCACGCGTGCAGCACCAGCGCGCACACGTCAGTCAACGTCGGCAGCAGCGCACGCAACCGGGTGGGCGGTTCCCGGTCGAGCCGGACGACCGCGACGCCGTCCGCGACTTCCACTGAGACGGACATGAGGTCGCCCATCGTGGCGGAGTTTTCGCCCGGTTGTCATGCCGCTGACCACCATCGGGTGATGGTTGGGGTACAACATGGCGGTGAAGCGTGTTGTGTGGTCCGTGCTGGTGCTCGCGACGACGGCCGCGTGCGCGACGCCCGTCGCCGGCAAGCCGGTCGCGGGTCCGGTGACCACCCCGAAGTCCGACGCCGAGGTCGTGCGCTGGATGGACAACTTCTGCGGCGTGGCGAACTACCTCAGCGCGTCCGGCGGTTTCACCCTCGGCACGCCGCCCACCGACCCGGCGGAGGCGAAGAAGTCGCTCAGCACGTCCCTGGGTCGCGTGGTCGACGTGCTGAACGTCGCCGTGCACGACCTCGACGAGCTGACCCCCGCCCCGGCGGTCGCGGCGGACACGGCGGTGGAGGTCATCCTGGAGCCGCTGTCGAAGGCCCGGGACAAGTTCGCGCTCGCCAAGTCCACGGTGGACGAGGCGCCCGAGCTGACGCTGGAGGTGTTCGGCACGGTCAACCAGCACCTGACCGAGGCCGTGACGATGATGAACGACGGCGTGGAGCAGGTCTCCCTGGTCTCCCTGCCCGACGACTTCCGCGAGGCCGCCGGCCAGGCCAAGAACTGCACCAAGTAACCACGCGGACGCCACAGCCCGCGGCCTCCGGCCCCCGCTTCCATGATCCCACGCACCACCGACAATTCCGACCCAGCGGCTCTCAAGGAGCAGGTCAGAGCCTGCCCCCGGCAACAGGCAGCCTTCGGTCACAGGCAGCCCCCGGACACAGACAGCTCCGTGCAGCACCGTCCCCCCGCTCAGAGCCAGCCTCGGCGCATGGCCTGCACCCCCGCCTGGAACCGGGTCTGCGCCCCGCACCGGTCCATGAGCTGCCGGACCCGCCGCTGCACCGTCCGAGGCCCCAACCCCAGGTGCCGGGCGATGCTCTCATCCGTCAGCCCTGCCGCCAGCAGGGCCAGCAGCTGCGTGTCGACCTCCGCGCCCGACGCGCCCGGGTTGAACGGGATGGAGTTGTCCCAGTACAGGTCGAACATCGAGGTCAGCACGTCCAGCAGCGGGGACGGGCGGATCAGCAGGATCTGGTCCACCGTCGTCCGCACGGACACCGGCAGCACGGCCACCCGGGCGTCCACGACGGCCAGCTTGAACGGCAGCGTCGGTGTCACCCTCGCCCGCTCGCCCGACGCCACCAGCTCCGCGATCTCCGCCAACCGGCCCGGAAGCTCCACGCTCGACCGGTCATATATGACCCGCCACTGCACCTGCCTCCGGCGCGTGTCGACCTCCAGCGCCACGTGTTCCTCCACCGGTGAGATGTACGGCGGCTGGTCCAGCACGCACACCTCCGACCGTGCGCCCGCCAGCAGCGCCTGCCACAGGTCCCGTACGGCGTCCGCGCCGTTCACCACCTCCACCATCGCGGTGTCGTGGTGGTGTTCGGCGCGGTTGCGCAGGTAGGCGTCCATCAAGGGGGCGGCTTCGGCCCTTGCGCGGCGGTGGCCGTCCTCGCGGGACGCGATGAGCATCTCCACCGCCAGGTCCGGCGGCACCGCCTGCCACACGTCCGTGTCCACCCGCCGGACCACGCCCAGCCGGTGCAGCGCCTCCAGCACCTCGGGGCGCGTCTGGGCCTCTTCGACGGTGCACGAACCAATGTGCACCAATCGCTCGTAGACACGGGCCTGCTCGTCGGGGACACCAAGGTGCGAGAACACGAACCCATTGTCCCTGATGAACCACTCAGCCCAACAACGCTAGGCCATTCAGTCCAACCAGCTGACGTAAACACGACAGTGACGCGAAACTGCCGCGTTCCGCCTCTGTGCCAATCGCCGTCGACCTGCCTACCTTTCACGCACTTCGCAGCCGGTTCAGACCCCTGACTCCCTCGCGGCAGGCGAAGTCCCTGTAGGTGGAAGGAAATCCCTGTGAACGGAATGCGACGCTCCGCGCTCTGCGCCGCCGCCGTCTCCGCCACGCTGCTCACCGGCACCGTGACGATGACGGCGACCGCCGCGCCCGCGGAACCGCAGGCGTCGCCGACGACCAAGCCCTACGAACGGCTGATCGTCGGCTACAAGTCCACCGCCGCCGAGGCCCGGTCCGACCAGGCCGCCGCTTCGGACGCCGACGCCAAGGGCGACAAGGTGGGGCGCGACCTCAACCTCCAGCGCCGCCTGGGCACCGGCGCGACCGTCGTGGACCTGGGTGGCGCCGACGCCGCCACCGCCGCGAAGGCCCTGGACGAGTTCCGCGCCGACCCGGACGTGGCCTACGTCGAGCCCGACCTGATGATGCAGCCGCTGGCCACGCCGAACGACACCGAGTACGGCCGCCAGTGGGACCTGTTCGAGGCCACCGCGGGCATGAACGTGCCCGGCGCGTGGGACAAGGCCACCGGCAAGGGCGTGACGGTCGCGGTGATCGACACCGGCTACGTGTCGCACTCCGACCTGGCGGCCAACGTCGTGACGGGCTACGACTTCGTGTCCGACGCCTCGCGGGCTCGGGACGGCAACGGGCGCGACTCCGACCCCTCGGACAACGGCGACTGGATGAAGGTCGGCGACTGCGGGACCGACCTGTTCGGCAACCCCATCCCGGCCAAGGACCAGGACTCGTCCTGGCACGGCACGCACGTCGCGGGCACCATCGCCGCGGCCACGAACAACACCAAGGGCATCGCGGGCATCGCGTACGAGGCGAAGGTCCAGCCGATCCGCGTGCTCGCGCAGTGCGGCGGCAGCACCTCCGACATCGCCGACGCGATCATCTGGGCGTCCGGCGGCACGGTGGCGGGCGTCCCGGCCAACCCGACCCCGGCCAAGGTCATCAACATGAGCCTGGGCGGCGAGTCGGCGTGCTCGTCGACCTACCAGAACGCGATCAACTCCGCGGTCGGCCGCGGCACCACGGTCGTCGTCGCGGCGGGCAACTCGAACAAGGACGTCTCCGGCTTCACCCCGGCGTCGTGCAACAACGTGGTCACCGTGGCGGCCTCCAGCCGCGCCGGCGACCGGACGTTCTACTCGAACTACGGCACCAAGATCGACATCACGGCCCCCGGCGGCCAGACCCGCAACGCCAACGACACCCCCGGCACCATCACGACGCCGGAAAACGGCATCTGGTCCACGCTGAACACCGGCGCCACCACCCCCGGCAGCGAGAACTACGAGCCGTACCAGGGCACCAGCATGGCGGCCCCGCACATCGCCGGCCTGGCGGCCCTCCTCGTGCAGGCCAACCCGTCCCTGACCCCGGCCCAGATCGAATCCCTGATCAAGACCAACGCCCGCCCCCTCCCCGGCACCTGCACCGGCGGCTGCGGCGCGGGCTTGGCCGACGCGACGAAGACGGTCGCAGCAGCAGGCGGCGGCACCACCCCGCCCCCGTCGGGCTTCTTCGAGAACACGACGAACGTGAACATCACGGACAACGCCACCGTGACGTCCTCCATCGCCGTAACGGGCCGCACCGGCAACGCCCCGTCGACCCTCAAGGTCGGCGTGGACATCAAGCACACCTACCGAGGCGACCTGGTGGTCGACCTGGTGGCCCCGGACGGCACGACCTACCGGTTGAAGAACTCGTCGTCGAGCGACAGCGCGGACAACGTGGTGACCACGTACACGGTGAACGCGTCGAGCGAGCTGGCGAACGGCACGTGGAAGCTCCGAGTGCAGGACGTGTACTCGGGCGACACGGGCTACATCGACGTCTGGAACCTGACCTTCTAGACGTCCGAGGGGTAGGTGCCCGGTCCCGCCTGCACGGGACCGGGCACTTCACACACACAGCCACCACCCACGGTCTTTTCGCGCCGAAGGCGCAGGGCAGGGCTCCCAGCCACAGGAAGGGCCTCGGTTTCTTCCCCCGTACGGCCTGGGCGCAGCCCAACCACGCTTCGAC
>NZ_JBBEGC010000190.1:0-10416 GCF_037401995.1 Saccharothrix sp. CCNWYY140 | reverse complement strand
CCCTTCGGGCAGGCCATACGGGGATGACGGAAGAAGCCCAAGTTGGGAGGTCTGCTGCGCGAGCTACTTCGAAGAGCGCGCCCTGCGGGCGGCGGAGGGGGTGTGCCTGCCTCTTGGGCTGTAGGGAAAAACAACGCGCTGCGCGCTTGAGGCGCGCAGCGCGTTGTGTGGGGGTTGGCTAGCAGGACTTGCGGAGGATTTCGCCTGTGGTGCCCGGTAGTGCGACCGAGGACACCGACGTGGACTTGGCGTTGGTGTAGTTGTCGCCCAAGGGGACGCCTACGGTCGGGGTGCCGGTCTTGCTGGCGTTCACGAGTACCACGCCGCAGGTGAAGTCGCGGCGGAAGATGTTGCCGCCCAGGGACTTGTACGGGCCCGTGGGGGTGCCGAGGTTCCAGTCGTATTCCGGGTGCCACGGGGTGGCGTTACCGTAGCCGTCGGTTTGGGTGATTTCCGCGATGGCCGCCTGGTTGCCCGCTGCCAGCAGGTAGCTGGCCAGGGCGTAGCGGAACGGCTGGTCCGCGCCCTGGGTGTAGTGGGGCTGGACCCAGGTGATCTTTCCTCGGGCCTCGTTGCTGGTGATCTCCGCGACCTGCCTGCTCCAGCCCTCCGGGTACTCCGAGAGCAGGTCGTTGTCGTTGAAGGTCAGCCACCACTCGTCGAAGCCGCCGTCCAGGTGCTCGGTGTAGGCGTCCCAGGCGCCGGTGTGGAGGCGGGCGTTGGAGAGGTTGGCCACGGTCTTCAGGCCTGCTGCCGTGAACTTCGCGCGGGTGCCGGCGAGCATGGACTTGTAGGCGTCCTGGATCGACGCGTTGGTCGGGTACTTCGCCGGGCAGGTGCCCGGGTGGTAGGCGTCGCAGGGGAACAGGGCGTTGTCCATGAAGATGCCGTCGAAGACGCCCTTGCTGGACGCGATCACGTTGTCCGCCCAGGTGTTCTGGTACGCCGGGTTGCCGACGTCCATCTGCCAGTGGCCAGCGTAGCCGTTGTACTCGAAGCGCTGGCCGCCGGGGCTCAACAGGAACCAGTCGGGGTGGTTCTTGTCGGCGTCGCAGTAGCCCACGCCCGCGGGGAGCTGGGCGTCGTCCACGCCGTTGCGGCAGGCGTAGCTGCGGGTGGAGGTGAGGTCCTTGTAGACGAACACCTGGATCTTCGGGTTGGCCGCCTTGAGCTTGCGGGCGATGTCGCCCTCCCACGCGTTGAGCACGACGTAAGAGCGTCGCTTCGCCTCCGTGGCGATCATCTCGTCCGTGGTGGGCGTGCCGCTCATGTGCAGCCAGAACGACTGCACGCGACCACTTGCCTGCGGAGCGTTGGGGGTTGTCGTCGTGCTCGCAGACGTCGTGGTGGTGGTGGTGGGAGGCGTGGTGGTGCTTGAGGTGTTCGACGACGTGGTGCTCGACGACGTCGTGGTCGTCGTGCTTGTCGTGGTTGGTGCTGTGGTGCTGCTGCTCGGGGGAGCGGCCGGGGTGGTCGGGGTCGGGGTGGGGCTCGCCGTCAGTCCGAGGAGGGCGACGACGGCCGCGACCAGCGCGCGGGCAGCCTGGAACCAGGGCATGGTGGAACTCCTTGGCGGCGCGCGGCAGGCAGGGGCCGTGCCGGGACGCGCCGGCGGTGTGCGGGGAGGTCGGGGACTCCCGGGCGGCGCGCGGTGGGGAGGCGCGCCGAAGGATTGTGTTGCGGTTCGGAGACGATTTTGGTTACGCGGGAGTCAAGCCGTTGCGTTACCGACAAGTCAAGTAATGCGGACCACAATTCGCGAAAAAATCTTGCGATGGGCGTGGGTTCACAGTTCACACGCCGGGCACGTGCGCAGCCACCACGTCGGAGTCCACGCGCCACCCCAGCGACTCGTACAACGGCCGCCCGGCGACCGTGCTGACCAGGACTCCCACGCGTGCGCCGCGCTCGGCGGCCTCGACGCCGACCAGCCCCATGACGAGCTTCCCCAGACCCCGCCGCCGGTGCTCGGGTTCGGTGACGACCTGGTCGACCACCGCCGCGCCCTCGCGCACCGCGAACCGGCCGCGCGCGGCCGGCGCCTCCCCAGGCCCGGTCACGACGACCTCGTGGAACCCCCGCTCCCCCACGACCCGCACCCGGTACCCGTCCGGCGCCGCGCCCACCGCGCCGGCGCCGAGGGGCACGCTCATCAGGTACTCCGGCTCGCCGACCACCCACTCCGGACCGAGCAGCGGCAGCACCTCGTCCCGCCGCGCGCACACCTTCAGCCACGTGCCCGGCGCGGTCAGTGACGAACGCTCGCGCACCGACGCCGTGCCGGTGATCACGTACCGGACGCGGTGGCCCGCCAAGCCGACGTCGATCCGGAACCCGTCGTGCTGCTCGACCGGGTCCGGGGTGTCCCGGCACCGGACCCAACCCCGAACCCACTGCCGCACCCGGTCCACGGGTCCACAGTAGATCTTCAGGCGTCGACGAGGATCCGGGTTGTGGGCTCGCCCACCAGCGCGGGCGCGTTCTCGCGGGACGACCACACCTCCCGGTGCAGGAAACCCAGGAACGCCTCGGCCTGCGCGGTGGAGGCGAAGTCCAGGTCGATCACCACGTACCGGTCGTCGTCCACCGGCCGCCGGACGCGGTGGGACAGCACGCCGGCGCGGGCGCGCACGTCGGTGAAGCGGTCGAACGCGGACTTCCACAGGTCGAACGCGACGACCGGGTGCTCGATGTGCAAGGTGGTCATGGCTCCTCCTCTTCGGACACACCGACGCTAAGCCGGGCCGCGTTCCGCGCCGTATCCCAGAGTTCTGGGGTTTACCCTCGTCCCGTGGCCCCCGCGGCGTTCACGCGCTCGGCAGCCCGCGTCGAGCGGATCTGCGACGCGGCGGTGGACGCGGTGGCGCTGCGGTCTGCGGTGCTGCGGGAGGTCCGGGGCGTGGTGCCGTTCGACGCGCACGTGTGGGTGCTCACCGATCCGGAGACGACCGTCGGCACGCGCCCGCTCGCCGACGTCCCGCCCGCCCTGCTCCCGCGCCTGCCGGAGCTGATCCGCCTCAAGTACCTCACGCGCGCCAACCGGTGGACCGCGTTGGGCGCGGAGGTCGCCACCCTGGACGCGGACGACTCGCCGTGGCGGGTGTTGCTCCGCGGGCACGGCATCGCGGATGTCGCCTCGGCGGTGTTCCGGGACCGTTACGGCTGCTGGGGTTTCCTCGACCTGTGGAGGTGCGGGAGTCCTTTCACGACAGCGGAAACCACGTACCTGGGCTCACTGCGGGCCTCTCTGACGACAGCGCTGCGCACGTGCGCGGCCCGCACGTTCGACCACCCCGCCGCCGCCGTGCGCGGACCGCTGGTGCTGCTGCTGTCCCCGGAACTCCAGGTGCTCGGCCAAACCCCGGAGACCCACGAGTACCTGAAGGTCATGGTGCCGCCGGCGGAAGGCCGTCCGCCGATCCCGGCGGGCGCGTACAACGTGGCGGCACAGCTGCTGGCCGTCGAGGCGGGCGTGGACGACCACCCGCCGTGGGCGCGGGCGCACCTGTCCGGCGGCGACTGGGTGACGCTGCGCGCGGCGCGGATCGGGACCGGCGGCATCGCCGTGGGCATCGAGCAGACCTCCCCGACCGACCGCCTGGGCCTGTTCACCCGGGCGGTCGGGCTGAGCGCGCGCGAGGCGGAGCTGGTGACCCTGCTGCCCGGTGGCGCGGGCACCCGCGAGCTGGCCGCGCGGATGCACCTGTCGGAGAACACCGTGCAGGACCACCTGAAGTCGATCTTCACCAAGGCCGGCACCCGCAACCGCCGCACTCTGCTGGCCCGCGCCCTCGGCACTTGATCACCGGTACAGTCGAGGTGGCCATGCACTTCGACGTCCCCGAAGCCCTGGTCGCTTCCCACCGCTCCCCCGCCGGCCGCGCCTGGCTGGCCGCCCTGCCCGCGCTCGCCGCCGACCGGCTCGACGCCTGGTCCCTGCGCCCGGACGGTCCCGCGCGCCACGGCATGGCGTCGCTCGTGCTGCCGGTCGTGCGCACCACCGACGACACCCCGGCCGCCCTGCGCCTGCAACCACCCAGCGACGAGACCGCCGGCGCGCTGGCCGGGCTGCGAACATGGGACGGCGACGGCGTCGTGCGCTTGCTGGACCACGACGACGCCGGCGGCGTGATGCTGCTCGAACGCCTCGACGCCGGCCGTCCGCTGTCCGCCGTTCCCGACGACGACACCGCCCTGGGCATCCTCGGCGGACTCCTCGCGCGCCTGACCGCCGTACCCGCCCCGCCCGGCCTGCGGCGGCTGGAGGACGTCGCCACCGCCATGCTCGACCAGGTCCCGTGGGCGTTGGAACGCCTCGGACCCGACGACGCGGCCCTGGTCCGGACGTGCGCGGCGGCCGTGCGGGAGGTGGTGGGCGAGGCGGGTGACCGGCTGCTGCACTGGGACCTGCACCCCGACAACGTCCTGGCCGGCGAGCGGGAACCGTGGCTGGCGATCGACCCGGAGTCGCTGGCCGGCGACCCCGGTTTCGACCTCCTGCCCGCCCTGGACAACCGCTGGGAGCTCGTCACGGCGACCGGCGACGTGCCGCGCGCGGTCCGCCGCCGCTTCGACCTGCTGACCGACGCCCTGGCCCTGGACCGCGACCGGGCCACCGCGTGGACGCTGGGCCGGGTCCTCCAGAACGCGCTGTGGGACGTCGAGGACGGCAAGCCGGCGCTCGAACCGGTGCAGGTCGCGATCGCCGCCGCCCTGGTCAGCGGCCCTCGAACGTCCGCAGCAGGTCGGCCAGCCACAACTCCGGGATCTCCCACGGGATGAAGTGGCCGCCGCAGTCGTGGGCGGTCAGGTTGACGTGGTGGTACCAGGCCGCCCGGTCCGAGGCGAGGAAGTGGGCGACGCGGTCGGACGTCGTCACGCCGGGCGGGTTCTCGTGGGCCACGAAGGTGATGCCGGTCGGCGCCTCCACCACCGGCCACCGGTCGTGCGACGGCGTCCACGGGTAGCGGTTGTGGTTGGCGTACATGCGGATCGACCGGCCGATCGAGCCCGAGGCCCAGAAGATCGTCGCGTGCGTGAGCAGGTCGTCCTTGCTGAACACCGTCTCGACGTCACCGCCGTTGTCGCTCCACGCCGTCCACCGCTCCAGCACCCACGCCAGCATCCCGGCGGGCGAGTCGGTCAGCCCGTAGGACAGGGTGCTGGGGCTGAGCACGTGCGCCGCCAGGTGCACCGCGAAGCGCTTGTCCATCGCGACCACGCGGGCGTGCACGTCGGCGGGCAGGCCCTCCGGGATCGGCCGGCCGCCGCTGAAGTCCCAGGCCCGGTCGCCGGTGAAGAAGTCCAGCCTCAGCCCCGACCCGATGTGGATGGCCCGCACGCTGTCGGCGTGCTTGTGCCCGAGCTGGCCGGTGACCAGGGCGCCGACGTCGTTGCCGGCCGCGAAGTACCGGTCGTGGCCCAGGACGCGGGTCATCAGCGCGTGCCAGAGGTCGGCGACCTTCCAGAAGTTCAGGTCCGGCCGCCACCCGGAGAAGCCGAACCCGGGCAGGGACGGGACGATGACGTCGAACCCGGCTTCGGCGAGCGGGTCCACGACCTTCTTCCAGTGCCAGAACGTCCACGGCCAGCCGTGGGTGAGGATCAGCGGGGTCGGGCCGCCCCGGCGGCGCAGGAAGTGCACCGGCACGCCGTCCACGTCGACCCTGTGGTGCTCGTAGGCGTTGATCTCCCGTTCCGCGGCCCGCCAGTCGAACGACGTCCGCCAGTGCTCGACCAGGGCGCGCAGGTGGTCGACGGGCACGCCGAAGGAGCCGTCCTCGTTGCCGTCGTCGTCGGGCCAGCGGGTGAGGTCCAGTCGCCGGCGCAGGTCGTCGAGGACGTGGTCCGGCACGTGGACGGGGGTCTGCGTCAACGGGTGTCCTCCCTCGCGATGATCCACAATCGAGCCTAGCCTCGTGGTGGCGGGCGGGTTCGCGGTCGACGACGAGGTGACGACATGCACATGACACGGGTGAACGACCAGGTCCACATGGTCACCGGGACCAACGTCAACTGGGCGCTGGTGTCGGACGGGTCGGCGCTGACCCTCGTGGACGCCGGCTACCCCAACGACTCCAACGCGCTGCTGGCGTCCATCGCCGAGATCGGCCACCATCCGCGGGACGTGACGGCGATCCTGCTCACCCACGCCCACCTGGACCACCTCGGCGGCGTGCCGACGATGACCGGCCGTTTCGGCACCCCGGTCCTGACCGGGGCGGAGGAGGCCCGGCACGCGCGCCGCGAGTACCTGGAGCAGATCACGCCGCTGGAGATGCTGCGGCTGTGCGGGCACCGGGCGAGCCGGCGGTGGGTGCTCGACACGGTCCGGGCGGTGTTCCCCCGACTGCGGATGTCGTTGCCGCAGGTGGGGGTGGTGCCGCCGCACGAGCCGCTGGACGTGCCGGGCGGCCTGGTGGCGATCCCGACCCCGGGCCACACCAGCGGCCACACCGCCTACCTGATGCCGTCGACGGGCGTGCTGTTCAGCGGCGACGCCCTGGTCACCGGCCACCCGACCGCCCGGCGCGGCGAGGGTCCGCAGCGCCTGCCCGAGGTCTTCAACACCTCGGAGGACGGCGTGACGACAGCCATCGCCGCGCTGCGCGACCTGCCCGCCGACACCCTGGTTCCCGGCCACGGCGGCCTGGCACGCGGCCCGATCTCCGGCATGGTGGACACCGCCCTGCGGTGACTACCCGAGGCCGCCGTTGCTGTTGAGCAGCTGGCCGTTGACCCACCTGCCCTCGGCGGAACAGAGGAACGTGACCAGGTTCGCGCAGTCCTGCGGCGTTCCGATGCGTCCCAGGGGCGTGAAGCGGATCATGTCCGCCTTGTGTTCCTCGGTCATCCACCCGGTGTCGGTCGGCCCGGGGTTGACCGCGTTGCAGCTCACGCCCAAGTGGGCGAGTTCGCGGGCGGCGGCCAGCGTGATCCGGTCCATCGCGCCCTTGCTCGCCCCGTAGGGCAGGTTCCCGGCGGTGTGGTCGCTGGTCAGGCTGACGATCCGGCCGGTGCCGTGCGCCCCGCGGAACCGGAGGCCGTACTCCCGGATCAGCAGCCACGTCGCTCGCGCGTTGACCGCGAAGTGCCGGTCGAAGCTCTCCACCGTGGTGTCCAGCAGTCCTGAGTTGACCGACTCGCAGTGGCACAGCACCAGCGCGGTCACGTTCCCCAGGTCGCGCTCGACGCGATCGAACAGCCCGCCTGGCACCTCCGTGTCGCTCAGGTCCGCCTCGATCGCCACCGCCCGCGCCCCGAGGGCTTCCACCTGAGCCTGCAACTTCACGGGCGCGTCCGGCTCCGCACCCCACGTCATCCGCGCGTCGTACGGGGTCCAATACGTGAAGGCCACGTCCCAGCCCGCTCGGGCCAGGTCCAGCACCACGGTCGCGGCGATCCCCGCCGACCGTCCGGCACCCGTCACCAGGGCCAGCGGTCGTCCCGTCGTTCCCGCGTCCACATCACTCATGATCTACATCCTGCGGGACCGCCCCAGGCGGGGCACCCGGTTTTCCGAGCACCCCGCGACCCTCCGCCGGGCTACTTCAGCTGGGCGGACGACTTGCCGAGCAACCTGCGCGCCACGATGAGCTGCTGGATCTGCTGCGTGCCCTCGAAGATGTCCAGGATCTTGGAGTCGCGCGCCCACTTCTCCAGCAGGGACGTCTCGCTGTACCCGGTGCTGCCGGCCAGCTCCACGCAGCCCAGCGTGACGTCCGACCCGGTCCGCCCCGCCTTCGCCTTGGCCATCGAGGCCTGCAACGAGTTCGGCTTGCGGTTGTCGGCCATCCACGCCGCCTGCAACGCCAGCAGGTAGGCGGCCTCCCAGTCGGCCTCCAGCTTCAGGAACTTCGCCGCCGCGGCGTGCTGGGCGTTCGCCGGACGGTCGTAGTCGACCCCGACACCCGCCTCCGCCAGCACCCGCCGGGTCTCCTCCAACGCCGCCCGCGCCACGCCGACGGCCATCGCGGCCACCAGCGGGCGGGTGTTGTCGAAGGTCTGCATCACGCCCGCGAAGCCCTGCTCGGTGTTGATCTCCGGGCTGCCCAGCAGGTTGTCCTTGTGCACGCGCACGTTGTCCAGGCGGAAGTGCGCGGTGTCCGAGGCCCGGATGCCCAGCTTGTGCTCCAGGCGCACCAGCTCGAAGCCCGGCGTGTCCCGGTCGACCACGAACGACTTGATCGCCGCCTTGCCCAACGACCGGTCCAGCGTCGCCCACACCACCACGCAGTCCGCGCGCTCACCGGCCGTGACGAAGATCTTCTCGCCGTTGAGCACGTAGTAGTCGCCGTCCCGGACGGCCGTGGTGCGGATGGCGCCCGAGTCCGACCCGGTGTCGGGTTCGGTGATCGCCATCGCGGCCCACTTGCCCTGGTAGCGCTTGAGCTGCTCGTCGTTGGCCACCGACGCGATGGCCGCGTTGCCCAGCCCTTGGCGCGGCATGCTCAGCAGCAGGCCGACGTCACCCCAGCACATCTCGATGGTGCCCAGCAGGAGCTGGAGGTTGGACCCGTTCTTGTTGCCCGGCTTGGCCTTCTCCGACCCCCCGCGCCGCACCCCACCCGCCCCGGCCCCGCCACCGGCGGCAGACAGGCCGTCCAGCAGGGCGGCCAGCATGTCCAGTTCCTTGGGGTAGGTGTGCTCGGCCTCGTCGTACTTGCGCGAGTTGGGCCGCAGGAACTCCGCCGCCGCCTGGTGGGCCTGGTCGACGAGCTGCTCGAACTTCTTGGGAACTTCCAGGTTGATCATGATCGCCTCTCCACCCCGTCAGACGAGGACAACTCCTTCGGCCAGCCCGACCGCACGCAGATCCCGGTACCACCGCTCCACCGGGTGCTCCTTGACGAACCCGTGCCCACCCAACAGCTGCACGCCGTCCAAGCCGATCTTCATGCCCTTGTCAGCGCACAACGCCCGCGCCAACGCCGTCTCCCGGGCGAACGACTTGCCCTGCTCGGCACGACTGGCCGCGCGATAGGTGACCAGGCGCATGCCCTCCAACTCGATCGCGATGTCGGCAACGGAGAACGCCACCCCCTGCCGGTGACTGATCGGCTCGCCGAATGCGACCCGGTCGTTGACGTAGGGGATCACGTAGTCCAACACGGCCTGCCCGGTCCCGATGGCCAACGCACACCACCCGAGCCGCGACAGCCGCACGCAGTCCGCATAGGACTTCTCGTCCCCCAGCAGCGCAGAAGCAGGCAAGGTGACGTCATCCAGATGCAGCCGCCCCATGCCCGCCGCACGCAACCCCATGCCCGGATCGGCCTCAACCGTCAACCCCGGCGCACTCGACTCGACCAGGAACAACACCGGCCCAAGCCCAGCAAGATCAGCGGCCACCACGAACAACTCAGCCTTGGCCACATTGGGCACCAACGCCTTCACACCATTGAGGACGAACCCACCCCCGGCCCGATGCGCCTTGGTCCGCAGCGCAAACGGATCGAACAACGCATGCGGCTCCTGAACCGCCAACGCCGCCGCCGGCACGTCGTCCCCGGTAAACGCAGGCAGATACGTAGCCTGCTGGCCAGCATCGCCCCACAACGTCAAGGCAGTGCTCACCGCAGCCGGCGCCAGACACGCCACCGCAAGCCCCATATCCCCATGAGCGAGCGCTTCAGCGATCAACACCCCACTAACAGCAGACCGCTCACTACCCGCGCCCCCCAACTCCTCGGGCACCCCGACAAGGCTGACCCCCAACTCGTTCACCGCCCCAAGCACCTCGGCAGGAGCAGCACAGGCGGCATCCGCACCCCCCGCCACCGGCCGCAACTGCTCAGCGGCGAACTCGCGCAACATCTCGACCATCATCTGCTGCTCGTCGGTGGGCGTGATGTCGAACAGCCCCTGCTCAGACCGGTGAGGCAACCGAGCCGGCTTCCCAAGCTTCTGCACCGCGCCAAACGACCGCCCAGCCGCAGCAACAGTCCGAAACCCACCCCGAGTCGCCTCGTACACCCCACGCTCAACCGGCTTCCGAAGCCCGAACCGGTCCAACACGTCCGACGCGGCAACCCGGTTGAGGACAGCCAACGCCACCCCCATCACATCCCGCCTACCCTGCCCCGCAGTACCAGCCACCGCGACACCCCCTGTTCCACACCCGACGCTATCTACTTCAGAGTAACCTACTCAGCAGTAGATACGGGAGCCCCAGGCCGCCCCACCCCTCCCGGCACCTCAACGCACCCCCCACAACGCCGCTCAACGCACCCCACAACGCCCCCCGCACCACACCACCCCCACCACGCACAGGCAGCCGTTCTTGGCGCGCAAACGGTGCCCTTCGCGCGCAGCGCGGTCCTTCGCGCAGCGCGGTCCTTCGCGCGCGCAGCGCGCGGTAGGTGTCACCTACAAGTGGAGGGCCTCGGTTCCCCCACCGTATGGCCTGCCCGAAGG
>NZ_JBBEGC010000189.1:0-10463 GCF_037401995.1 Saccharothrix sp. CCNWYY140 | reverse complement strand
CCATACGGTGGGGGAACCGAGGCCCTCCACTTGTAGGTAACACCTACCGCGCGCTCCGCGCGCAAAGAACCGCGCTTTGCGCGGCAAAAGGAGAGCGCCGACCGTCAACGGCAGTGCGCCCGGAGCCAAGCCCAGCGCCCGCCCCTCCCCGCACACTTGGCCGCGTTCAGCCAGTCAGAGGGGAGTCGACATGCGCGCGACAGGTCTCTACATCAACGGCCAGTGGGTGGCGGCTTCGGACACGTTCACCACCACCGACCCGGCCACAGGCGAACCGCTCGCCGAGGTAGCCGAAGCATCCGCCGCCGACGTAGACGCAGCCGTGTCCGCCGCCCGCGAGGCACTCCCAGCCTGGCAAGCGCTTCCCGCGACCGAGCGCGCCACCCTCCTCTGGCGCCTGGCAGACCTGATTGAGGCGGACGCGGACAAGCTCGCCGAACTGGAGACCCGCGACCAAGGCCAACCACTGCCAGTCGCGCGCAATGTCAGTGTCACCGGAGCCGTGGAGCACTTCCGGTACTACTCGGGATGGGCGACCAAGATCGACGGTGCCGTGCGGCAGGTGTCCTTCCCGAACACCCTCCAGTACGACAAGCGCGTGCCAGTCGGGGTATGCGCCCTCATCGCCCCCTGGAACTTCCCACTCATGATCATGGCGTGGAAACTGGCCCCAGCCCTCGCCTGCGGCAACACCACCGTGATCAAACCCGCCGAACAGACCCCGCTCACCACCGTCCGCCTGGTCGAACTCTGCGCGGAGGCAGGCTTCCCGCCCGGCGTCGTCAACCTGGTGACCGGCGGCCCGGAGACCGGCAAAGCCCTGGTCCGCCACCCCGACGTGGACAAGGTCTCCTTCACCGGTTCGACCTCCGTCGGCCGAGAGATCGTCGCCGCCTCGGCGCACGACCTCAAGCGAGTAACCCTGGAACTGGGCGGCAAAACCCCGACCGTGGTGGCCCGAGACGCGGACATCGATGCCGCCGTAGCCGGCACCATCGCAGGCGGACTGCTCAACACCGGCCAAGTCTGCGCGGCCTATGCACGCCTGTACGTCGACCACCGCCGCCAGGACGAGTTCACCACCAAACTCGCGACAGCAGCGTCCCAACTCCGCCTCGGCCCCGGCCTGCACCCCGACACCGACCTGGGTCCACTCGTCAGCTCCGAACACCGCAACCGCGTGAACTCCTACGTCCAAGGCGCGATCACCGAAGGGGCAGACCTCATCACCGGCGGCACCGCACCCGACGGCCCTGGCCACTTCTATCAGCCCACGGTGTTCGGCTCGGTCACCGACACCATGACCATCGCCCGCGAAGAAGTCTTCGGCCCCGTCCTGGCAATCCTCGACTACGACGACGAAGACGAACTCCTGCACCGCGTCAACGACTCGCCCTACGGCCTGGCAGCCTCGGTGTGGAGCAACGACCTGCGAACCGCACACCGCCTCGCTGACGGCATCCGTGCAGGAGCAGTGTTCGTGAACATGGCGTGCATCCCGGACGCCGCAGCACCGTGGGGTGGGTTCCGGTCGAGCGGGTGGGGGCGTGAGATGGGGCCTTACGCGATCGACGCCTACACCGAGGTCAAGGGCATCTGGATGCACCACGGATAAACATCCGCCGCCTAACTCCAGTACGGGTCGGCGCCGCGGGTCAACCGGGCCAGCGAGCCGACCCCGTCCACCGCCGGCCGCACGAACCCGGCGCGGGCCGCCACCCCCGCCGCCTCGCCGCGCGACTGGCAGTCGAGCTTGGTCAGCAGTCGTTCCACGTACGTCTCCACCGTCCGCCTGCTCACCACCAGCGCCTCGGCGATCGCCTGGTTCGACAGGCCCGCCACCAGCCCGGTCGCGATGTCGAGCTCCCTTGCGGTCAGGCCGGACGGGTTCTCGAACGGTGTGCACGCGGCCACCACCCCGGCCCGAGGTCCCTCGACCACCCGCAACAGCCGCACCCGCCACCACCCGTCCCGCGCGGGCCACAGGAACGGCACCGTGCGCAGGCCCAGGCCGGCGAACGCCTCCGCCACCGCCCGCAGCCCGGCGTCCTCGGCGACTGGAGCGGGCGCACGTCCCGCGACCTCGGCCGGGGCCGGGACCAGCCAACTCGCCGTCCACTCCGGACCGAACCAAGCGTCCAGGCCGGGGCAGTGCAACGGGTCCACCCGCCGCGCCAGGGCCGTGCCCACGGTCGCGGTGAACGCGCGGGCGGTCTCGTCGAAGGCGCCGCGCACCGGCGCGTTGGCGTGCAGCACACCCACGACCTGCCTGGACCGACCGATCCGCAGCACCGCCGACAAGCCGTCGTCGAACCCGGCGGGGCGCAGGCGTTCCTGGTAGTGGGGCGAATCGCGGAAGTTGTGCGGCATGTCGTCCATGAGCAGCGGCACCGCGGAGTCGAACAGCTGGCCGCCCCAGCGGGTGCGGGGCAGCTCGTGGGCCAACTCCCGGCTGATGCGCTGGTTGTAGCCGTCCTCGGCGAGCACCGCGAAACCGCGCGTCACCGGGTCCCAGCCGGTGACCTGCACCGCACACAGCTCGGGCAGCGCCTGGCGCAGCGCGGCGAACACCTCGTCCCACTCGACCGCGCCGCCGCTGCCCAGGGCGGAGCCGATGCGCACCGCCGAGGCGATCATCGTGGTGTCCACCCACGCCTCCTCCGGTAGAGGCGGACAACCTACGGTGGGCGGCCGGACCCGGGCAACACCGAGTGATCGTCAGGTGCGCTGCCGGTCAACCCCCGGTTCGCCGACGACCAAGGCCTGCGCGAACGCCGCCCGCAACGCCTCCGCCGCCCGCGCGTGCGCCTGGGCCGACACCGACAGCCGGTCCGCCAGCAGCGCGAAGAACCCGTGGACCTGGCCTTCGTACCGCACCAGCGTCACCGGCACACCCGCGTCCAGCAGTCGGTGCGCGTACTCCTCGCCTTCGTCGCGCAACGGGTCGAACTCGGCGGTCAGCACCAACGCCGGCGGCAGTCCCCGCAACTCCCCGGCCAACGGGACCAGGTACGGGTCGTCGAAGTCTTCTTCGCCGCGCGCGTAGTGCCGGAAGAACCACTCCATGTCCTCGCGCGTCAGGAAACACCCGTCCCCGTACTCCACATAGGACTTCCGGTCCCCGGGCGGCGCGGTGACGGGGGAGGCCAGCAGCTGCGCCAGCACCGGCGGCCCGTCGTGGTCCCGGGCCATCAGGCTCACCACGGCCGCCAGGTTGGCCCCGGCGCCCTCGCCGCCGACCGCGATCCGCCCGTCGGTGCCCAGCTCCGCGCCGTTCCCGGCCACCCAGGTCAACGCCGCGTAGGCGTCCTCGACGGCGGCGGGGAAGCGGTGCTCGGGCGCCGGCCGGTAGGCCACCGACACGACGACCACGCCCGCCGCGTCACACAGCGCCCGGCAGGCGGTGTCGTTCTCGGCCGGAGACCCGAGCACCCACCCGCCGCCGTGGAACCAGACCAGCGCCGGGAACGGCCCGGCCCCGCGCGGGCGGTAGACCCGGACCGGCAGCTCGCCGCCCGGCCCGGGAATCCCGCGGTCCACCACGTCCTGGGCCTTCACCAGAGCACGCCACCGCGCCGCGAACCTCGCCCGCACCTCCGCCACCGAAAGCCCCGCCGGCACGAGCCCGCCGCCCGCCGCTTCGACCACCGCACGCGCGTCGGGGTGTAACGGCATCACGTGTGCGAGCGCAGGAACGCCGACACCCGCGCCCAAGCGTCGGCGGCGTTCTCGGCCTGGTCGGGCAGGGCACCGTCGAAGAACGAGTGCGGCGCGCCCTCGTAGAGCACGAACTCGTGCGGCACACCGGCTTCGGACAGCTCGACGTCGAACGCCCGGTTGTCCTCGACCGTGGTCAGCACGTCCGCGCCGGCGGCCAGCACGAGCAGCGGCCGGGTCATGCCCCCGATCAGCTCCCGGCACTCGGTCGGCCGCCCGTAGAAGCCGACCACGCCCGCGAGCCGGGGCTGCAACGCCGACTGCGCCCACGACATCGCCCCACCCACGCAGAACCCGACCGTGAACGCGGCCCTGACCGGCCCGAGCACGCCGGACACCAGGTGGTCCACGGCCGCGACGACGTCGTCCTGCGTCCGCTCCCGGTCCAGCTTCTGGACCAGCGTGAACCCGTCGAAGTCGGGGCCGCGCACGTCGTCGTCGGCGCTCCGGCCGTAGTAGTCCAGGACCAGCGCGGCGACGCCGGTGGACGCGAACCGCCGCGCCAGGTCCCGGTAGAACTCGTGCGCGCCCCGCACGTCGGGCAGCAGCACGACCCCCGCCCCGGTCGGGGTCTCCGGCACGGCCCGGTAGGCCAGGAACGTGGCCCCGTCGGCGGAGGTGAGCCGCAGTTCACCGGCCTCGGCGACGGCACTGGTCGCCTCGGGCGGCGCCGGTGGGCGCGACTCGTCAGCGTGGCACATGGGTGTCCTCTCGGTTCTCAAGCGTTCGGCACGGTGATGAAGGTGTCGTCCACGACCACCCAGCGCAGGCCGGTGAGGCGGACGATCTTGGAGCCCTGGTTGGGCGCGTGGCTCTCGCCGGGGCCGAACTCCCACGGCGTGCCCAGCATCGGGTCCTCGATGGGGGTCATGTCCCGCAGCGCCGCGTTGACCGAGTCCCGGGTGACCGCGCCCTTGACCGTCTTCAGCACCTCGACGGTGACCTTCGCCGCCAGGTAACCGCCCTGGGAGAACGCCGTGGCCTGCGCGCCGGCCCGGGTCACCGCGGCCCGCCAGCCCTTGTTGGCCAGGCTGTCGGAGGTGAACGGCTCGAACTCGCTGCCCGCGTAGACGTTCAGGCCCAGCCCGCCGACCGCCTTGGCGACGCCGTCGGTGTAGGCGGGGGCCAGCAGCAGGAAGTCCACGTCGTCCATGCCCAGCTCCTTGGCCGCCCGCAACCACGGCACGACCAGCGACTCCGCCGGGTTGAACAGGACCGCTTCGCAGCCCGCCTCCTTGGCCTTGAGCAGGTACGGGGTCAGGTCGCCGCTCTGCGGCACGGTCAGGTCGTTGACCAGCAGCTCCAGCCCGCTCAACCGCTCCCACCGCGCCAGCGCGGCCGTCACGGCCTCCTCGCCGCCGGGCAGGACGACGGTGAAGTTGCAGACCTTCTTGTCGCCGAGCTTCTGCGAGGCGTGCAGCAGCACGGCGGTCATCAGCGTGAACGGGCCGACGTTGACCGGGGCGATGGCGGGGCTCTGGAAGCACTTCGGCGTCGCGGCGACGGCCATGACCGAGCTGATCCGGGCCTGCCGGTAGAAGGAGTCGTTGACGTCGCAGTCCGTGAAACTGGCCGACCCGGCCATGACGACCACGCCCGCGTCGGCCAGTTCGCGCGCGGCCTGGGCGGTGCGCTGTGGGTCGCCGGCGTCGTCCTTGACGATGTACTCGATCTTCTTGCCGTCGACGCCGCCCTTGGCGTTGGCGTCGTCGAACACCTGCTGCGCGGTCTTGACCACTTCGGCGGTGACGAACTGGCCGGTGAGCCCGGCGATGGCGCCGATGCGGATGGTGTCGTCGCCACCGCCTCCGCAGCCCGTCAGCGCGGACGCGGTCAGGGCGGCCGTCGCGAGGGCCGCGCGGAGCTGCTTCCTCATGTGTTCCTTCCGGATCTGCGATGGGCTGCGGAACCCAGGCAGGACAGAGTGGCCGGGCGGAGGGCGTTCAGCGGTCCGTAGAAATACCGAAGTCGGGCGTCGACGACGATCTCACTGCCCGCAGCCGCATTCCCCCGGCGGGCAGTGGGCGCACCCGGCCGACGCCAGGTCCGGCACGTCCAGGGTCGGGTTGCGGTCGTGGAAGCCCGCCGGGCGGAACGAGAAGCCGCTGTAGTCCACCGGCATCACCGGCCAGTCCTCCGGCCGGGGCAGGTGCGTCGGGCCGAAGACGTGCCACAGCACCACGTCCTCGTCCACCAGCGGCCGGTCCTGGGCGCTCCACGCGGGCAGGCCCGCGCCGCCCGGGTGCTGGTTCGGGTAGTCGCCGGCGGGGTAGCGCTCGTCCTCGTGGAACCGGGTCACCCACAGGTGTCGGGACGCGAACGCCGCCCGTCCCGCCACGGTCGCGTCCGGCTGGGCCAGCAGCACCGGACCCGGCCGTGGTACGAGCTGGTATGAACGCCGCTGGCCCAGGCGGTTCACATCGGCCCCTCGCACCAGCCACGTCCGGCCTCGGAGGGGATCGGCCAGGCGGGCCGCCGAGGACTCGCGGTCCAGGACGGTCGACGTCGTGGTGAACGCGTTGCCGCGCGGGTTGTCCGGGCCGGTGGGCACGCCGACGAAGTCGACCTCCTCCACGGTGTTCAACGGCCCGGCCACCTCGGTGTCCAGCCGGGCGCAGAACAGGTGCTGGTGCACGGGGGCCACGAGACCGGGCGCGACCAACTCACCATGAGGTCCCGGCGCACCCGCGCCGCAGAACACGACACCGGTGGCCTTGGCCTCCAGCTCGATCGTCCCGTCCAGGTAGAAGTACCAGAAGAAGCCGTAGTCGTAGTTGCCGATGGTGCTGAACGACGACACCACCAGCCGCCGCGCTCGCCGCACGTCCGACGCGCTCGTGAGGATGTTGGTGTGCTTCCACAGCACCCCGTGGTCCTCCTCGTGCATGCAGATGGCCTGCGGGATGGACGTGGGGTGCCCGTGGTCGTCGGCCAGCACCGCGTCGAAGTAGTGGATCACGCCCAGGCAGTCGCAGCCCAGCCGCAGCGAGTTGGCGTTCTTGCCCAGCAGGTACTCGCCCGCGTCGAAGTAGCTGATCCAGTTCCGCCACGGCTCGGGGTCCCCGTACGGGACGACCATCTCCGCCACCGACGCCCGGTACACCACCGGGTCGCCGCCGAACGCGATCCGGTGCAGCGTCAACCCCTCCCGGGCGTTGAAGCCGATCCGGAACGTCCACCCCTCCCAGCTCACCTCGCTCCCGGACACGGTGAAGCTCACGCCCTCGGGCTGGGTGATGGAGATCGGCTTCAACGACGTCCGCGGCGGCACCCCCGTGTAGTTGCCGTGCTCCGTCGGCACGGGCACGTCACCGGAGTCGGTTACCGCCAGCACCTCGCCGGCGACCAGGTCCACTTCGCACAGCAGGCCCTCCACGGGGTGCGCCCACGGGCTGTCGTCCACGTGGTCGCGCAGGAAGGTCAACGCCCGGAGAACCCGCCGCCCGCGCAGCAGCGGCTCGTCGAAGAACCCCGGTGACAGCGGCGCGACGAAGGCCAGCGACCAGTCCTCCACCCCGCGCCGCCGCATCGCCGCCTGCCAGCGCGGATCGGCCCGGACCAGGTCGGCGCTGCGGTCGTACTCCTCGAACAGCACCGCCGGCTGCCCGTGCTTCTCCGGGTCCAGCGGCCGGTAGGACTCCTCCACACCCGCCGTCACGTCCACCACGGCCTCGGCCACCGCGCCGGTCGCGGTGTCCAGCAGCACCGCCCGCACCCGCCGGCCGACCGGCAGCCCCCGCCGCACCGCGTCCTTGGGCGGCTCGACGGGCAGCACGCTCGGGAACCGGGTCGTCGGACCGACCCGACCGGCGGCCACGAGCACGGCCCGCGCCTGCGCGATCTCAGCCGCGGTCAAGGGGTCGAGGGGGTGTGAGGTCATGGCGCCGAGTATCGAAAAATCACCACCGCCCGGTCTTGCCTTGCGGTGTACCGGAGTTGGGAATGAGCGCACGTTCGCGGTCGGTCAACGTCCAAGCGCTGCGGGACAAGACCGCGGCCGAGCGCCGCGACCAGGATTCGCCGCATGTCGACGGGTTACGTCTACCACGAGCTGTACGGCTGGCACGACACCGGAACGCACGCCGGCCTCGTGCCCGCCGACCCCCGGCGGGGCCTCCAGCCGCACCGCCACTTCGAGAACGCCGGGGCCAAGCGGCGCGTGCACGAACTGGTCGTGGTCAGCGGCCTCCTCGACCGCCTCACCCGGCTGACCCCGCGCCCGGCCACGGACGAGGAGATCCTCGCCGTGCACACACCCGGCCACCTCGCCCGCCTGGTCGCGGCCAACGACACCGGCGGCGACGCGGGCGACGGCGGCAGCCCCTTCGGCCCCGGCGGCCTGGACATCGCACGGCTCGCGGCGGGCGGCGTGGTCCGTGCGGTGGAGGCCGTCGTGGACGGCGACGTGGACAACGCCTACGCCCTGGTCCGCCCACCCGGCCACCACGCGCTGGCCGACGTCGGCATGGGCTTCTGCCTGCTGGGCAACGTCGCCATAGCGGCCCAAGCGGCCCGCCGCTCGCGCGGGGTCGAGCGGATCGGGGTGGTGGACATCGACGTCCACCACGGCAACGGCACCCAAGCCGCGTTCGAGGACGACCCGGACGTGCTCACCGTCTCCGTCCACCAGGACCGCGTGTTCCCGCCCGACTCGGGACACGTGACCGAACGCGGCACCGGCGCTGGCCACGGCTACACCCTGAACCTGCCGCTCCCGCCGGGCACCGGCAACGGCGGCTACCTGGAGGCCGTGCGCAGGGTCGTGCTGCCCGCGCTGCGGAGGTTCCGACCGCAGTTGATCCTGGTCGCGGCCGGGTTCGACGCCAACGCCGTCGACCCGCTCGCCCGCATGATGGTCACCGCGTCCGGCTACCGGGAGATCGCACGGATGCTCGTCGACGCGGCTGCGGACCTGTGCGGCGGCAGGATCGCGTTCGCGCACGAGGGTGGTTACGACCCGGTGTACGTGCCGTTCTGCGCGCACGCGGTGATCGAGGTGCTGGCCGGCGTGGAGGTGCCTTTGGAGGACCCGTTCGCGCCGAACTTCGACCACCAGGGACAGCAGGAGTTGCAACCCCACCAGAAGGCCGCCATCGCCGCGGCGGAGGAATTGGTCGGCGACATCGGGTGAACTCCCGGTGATGATCACCACCAGTCCCGCCGGACGGGATGCGGACTCCGCGTTCCGGTGGCAGATTCGTCCTTACTGGACAAGGGATTGGGGTTTCCACGGTGACGAAGTCTGTTGCGGTGTTGGGCACGGGGATCATGGGCACGGGCATGGCGCGCAGCCTGCTGCGAGCGGGCCTGGACGTGGCGGTGTGGAACCGCAGCGCCGACAAGGCCGCCCCGCTGGCCGAGGCCGGCGCACGGGTCGCAGACACACCCGCCGAGGCGGTGGCCGACGCGGACGTAGTGCTGACCGTGCTGTTCGACGCCGACTCGACGGCGGAGGTCGTGCAAGAACTGGACCTGTCCGGCGAGGTCGTGTGGGTCCAGTCCGGGACGGTAGGCCTGGAGGGCACCCAGCGCCTGGCAACCCTGGCCGGCTCCACACCCTTCGTAGACGCACCCGTGCTAGGCACCCGCAAGCCCGCCGAGGAGGGCAAACTTACTGTCCTAGCCGCCGGCCCGATGGCCGTACGGGACAGGGTCGCACCGGTCTTCGAGGCGATCGGGTCAAGGACGGTCTGGGTGGGGGAGCGCCCCGGCGACGGCCACCGCCTGAAGTTGGCCGCCAACTCGTGGGTCCTGTCGATCACCGCCGCGACCGCGCAGGCCGTGGCCTTGACCAGGGGCTTGGGCCTAGCGCCGGAGACGTTCCTGGACACCATCGCAGGCGGCCCCACCGACAGCGGCTACGCGCAGGCAAAGGGCCGAGCCATGATCGCCGGCGACTTCACCCCGTCCTTCGGCATCGACGGCGCGGTGAAGGACGCAGACCTGATCCTGGAAGCCATGCGCGCAGCAGGAACAGACGACCGCCTCATGCGCGCCCTGCACGAGCAGTACCGCGTAGCCGCCGACCACCGAGACGCCGAGGACATGGCAGCAGTAGTCCGCGCCTTCAACACCTGATCGCCGGACGCGGAGGAGCGGGCGGTTAACCTGGCCCGGTGACGGAAGATCACCGGTTCCCGCCCGCCCTCGCCGCCGTGGCCGAGTGCACCTTCGACTACGACGACGGCATCGACTTCGAGCCCTACACGGAGTTCTCCTCCGCCGAGGAAACCAAGTCCTGGATCCAGGCATGGACCGGCAACCAGGACCTGGAGGGCTCCGAGTTCCGAGTCTTCGGCCAGGACGGCACCGGCGGCCTAGCCATGTTCTGGACCATCCGCAAGAACGTCCCTCTCACCGACCAGCCAGTCGTGTTCTTCGGCTCCGAGGGCGCAGTAGGCGTAGTCGCAAAGAACCTGGCAGCATTCCTGTGGCTCCTAGCCGACGGCACAGGCCCGATGGAAGCCGTCGAGTACGCCGACCACGACGGCGAGCCCAACGAGGAACTACGCGAAATCGCGGAAAAGTTCGCCCCAGACCACCAGCAATCCGGCATGGACGTCCTAACCGAAGCCCGAACAGAGTTCCCAAACTTCGAGTCCACAGTCACCTCTTGGTGCCGATAGACCACCCCCGCGCGCAGCGCGGCCTTCGGCGGAGCCGGCAAGCGGCAGTCCGCCGAGGAGGACACAGCGCAACTTGGGCTTCTTGCTTGTGTCATCCCCGTATGGCCTGCCCGAAGGGCT
>NZ_JBBEGC010000188.1:0-10483 GCF_037401995.1 Saccharothrix sp. CCNWYY140 | reverse complement strand
TGGTTGGCTCCGCCAGGCCATACGGGGATGACACAAGCAAGAAGCCCCCGCAGTTGCAGTTGGGTCATCCTTGGTGGTCTGCCCGCCGGCGAGGCGCTTTTGATCTTTAGACCGGACTTTCCGCAGCTCAAGCCCACGCTTCGCGGGTCCTCACCGCACACGCTCCGCCCACCACAAGCTCGCGCGGGCTCCGCGCTCCAACTCTCCCTCAAACGCACTGACAAAGACAGCACAGCTAACCGGACAAAAACCAACGGGAGGCCTGTCCCGGTCCCCCGGAACAGGCCTCCCGCACCCCTCACCCCCGCCTCCACACGTCCCGATCCGTGCCGGAGGACACCTACCAAAACGCACCCAAAGGACGCCTACCCCTCAGCCATCCCAGCCACCACCGAGATCCGAGCCGCCCGCCGAGCCGGCAAAGCAGCAGCCACCACCGCAGCCACCACAGCCGCCCCCAACATCACCCCGATCTGCCCCACCGGAACGATGAACGCCACCTCCACCGCCTGCGAAGACAACGCAGTAGTCAGCACCCACCCGAACCCAACCCCCAGCACCAGCCCGATAGCCGCACCCATCACCGCCATCAACACCGACTCCACGACCAACATCAACCGCAACTGCCCCCGAGTAAGCCCCAGCGCCCGCAACAGCGCCGACTCCCGAGTCCGCTCCAGCACCGACAACGTCAACGTGTTGGCGATACCGAACAAAGCGATCACCACAGCCAACCCGATCAGCGCCCACACGAACGCCAACACCTGGTCCAACTGCTTGTTCAACTGCGCCTTGGTCTCAGCCGCCGAGTCGATCACGGCGAGCGGCGACGAATCGGTCACCTTCTCCACCGCCGCGCGGCCGTTGGTCACGCCCGGCTTGAGCTTGACCATGATGCTGTCGTAGCCGTCCACCCCCGGGCTGAGCTTCTGCACCGTGCCCAGCGTCAGCACCCCGTCGCCCAGCCGCTGCCCGGACACGATCGCCACGACCTTGACCGTCTCCGTGGCGTCCTCGGTCTTCAACGTCGTCGTCGACCCGACCGACAGGCCCTGCTCCTTGGCGTAGTCCGCCTTCAAAGCAACGGTTCCATCCCGCAAGTCACCGAGCGAACCGCTCTCCACCTTGGGCCGGAACAGATCACCCAGCGCGTCCGTCGAGACACCAATGAAGTAGGCGTTCCCCGTGCTGACCCGGTTGGTCGGAGCGACCTTCGCCACCTCCGGCACGCCGGCCAACGCCGTAGCCAGCTCACGCGGCAGCGGCCGGTCGTACACCGACGACGTCACCGTGTAGTCAGCGGGCAGCCGCTGGTCGACCTGCTTGTTCGCCGTCTCCTTGGCGCTGTTGGCGACCACGGTCACCATCGCCACGATTGTCACGCCGATCATCAGCGCGGCCGTGGTAGCCGCCGTGCGCTTCGGGTTACGGCCGGCGTTGGCCGACGCCAGTTTCGCCGGCACGCCGAAGATCGCCCTCGGCACCGCGCCCAGCACCCGGTTCACCGGCCCGACCAGCAGCGGACCCAGCACCAGCACCGCCGCCAGCAGCACCATCGTGCCCGCGCCGCTGATGAACATCGCGGGTTCTTCGCTCTCGGTCCTCATCCCGACCACGATCGCCCCGGCGCCCACCACCGCCAGCAGCACGGCGAACAGCACACGCAGCTTGCCGGTCCGCGTCACCTCCTCGCCGCTGTCGGGCTGGCTGCGCAACGCCGCGACCGGCGGCACACGCGTCGCCTTGCGCGCCGGCAGCACCGCGGACAACACGGTCACCAGCACACCCACACCGAACGCTGCCAACACAGTGGTCAGCGTGATCGGCAGGCGCACAGCGACATCCGTCGGCTCCGGCCCGAACGACCCGATCACCTTTTGCAGCAACGCGGACACGCCCAGACCGCCGAGCAACCCGAGCACGGAGGCGGCGAAGCCCATCACCACGGCCTCCGTCAGCACACCGCGGAACACCTGCTTGCGGCTCGCCCCCACGCACCGCATCAGCGCCAGTTCCCGCGTGCGCTGCGCGATCAGGATCGTGAACGTGTTGTAGATGACCATCGCCGCGACCACAAGCGCGATCACCGCGAACGCCAACAGGAACGTGGTGAACTCGGCGGCCTGCGAGCTGATCGACTTCAGCGTCTCGGCGGTGAGCTGTTCACCCGTCTGCACGCGGAAGCCCTTGCCACCCAACGCCTTGTTGATGTTGTCGGCCACCTGCTGCTGCGTGAACCCGTTGGCCGCCACCGCGACCACCTGGTACGGCAACTGCTCCGGGTCCAGCGCCTGGAACGCTTCCGGCGTCAGCACCAGGTGGTCGCCGCCGGACATCGAGATCTGGCCGACGCCCTGCTTGTAGGTGCCGACCAGGATGTACTCGTGCGTCTGGTCGTCCTTGCCGAGCAGCTTCACCGGCCCGCCGACGGTCAGCTTGGCGGTGTCCGCGGTCCGGACGTCGACCGCGATCTCCTTCGCACCACTGGGGTAGCGCCCGCTGGCCAGGTCGAACTCGCGCAGCTTCTCGGTACTCGCCAACGGCGTCGCGTACGCCGGCCTGGCCTTGCCCGTGCCGGTGATCAGCGGCACCGAGATGATCCCGCGCGCATCAGCTCCAGCGACACCCTGTGCCTGGCGGATCTTCGCCAGGGTCTCCGGCGTGACGCCCTTGGCCTCCCCGTCGCC
Organism: Saccharothrix sp. CCNWYY140; assembly: GCF_037401995.1. Lineage (NCBI taxonomy): Bacteria > Bacillati > Actinomycetota > Actinomycetes > Pseudonocardiales > Pseudonocardiaceae > Saccharothrix > Saccharothrix sp. CCNWYY140. Next base: position 7,796 of record NZ_JBBEGC010000188.1, on the reverse strand, counting down.
CTTGGCGTCTCCGCCACCCACAACGTCCGCACTGCCGTCGAGCACGACCGAGACGTCGACGCCCCGGGCGCTCTTGGCGAACTCGTCGCGCATGCTCTCGCTCATGGCGTCGCCGAGGACCAGCGTGCCGGTCACGAAGGCGACCCCGAGCGCGATGGCGACCGAGGACAGCACGAGCCGCGCGGTGCGGGCCTTGAGGCCCGCGATGATCGTGCGCAGCATCAGGTCACGCCCCCAGGTGCTTGAGCGCGGCCAGCACGGAGTCGGCGGTCGGGTTGTCGATCTCGCCGGCGAGGTGACCGTCGGCCAGCAGGACCACGCGGTCCGCGTAGGACGCGGCGACCGGGTCGTGCGTCACCATGATCACCGTCTGCCCCAGCTGCCGCACCGACATGCGCAGGAAGTCCAGCACCTCCGCGCCGGAGCGGGAGTCCAGGTTGCCGGTCGGCTCGTCGGCGAACACCACGTCCGGCTTGGACACCAGCGCCCGCGCGCACGCCACGCGCTGCTGCTGGCCGCCGGACAGCTCGGTCGGCTTGTGCTTCAAGCGGTCCCGCAAGCCCAGGACGTCGACGATCCGGTCGAACCACGGCCGGTCGGGCTTGCGGCCGGCCAGTTCCAGGCCCAGCAGGATGTTGGCCTCGGCGGACAGCGTGGGCAGCAGGTTGAACGCCTGGAACACGAACCCGATCCGGTCCCGGCGCAGCTTGGTGAGGTCCTTGTCGCCCAGCGAGGTGATCTCGGTGCCGCCGATGTGGACCGCGCCGCCGTCCACGCCGTCCAACCCGGCCAGGCAGTGCATGAGGGTCGACTTGCCGGACCCGGACGGCCCCATGATGGCGGTGAACTTCCCGGCCTGGAACGCCACGCTCACGCCGTCCAGCGCCCGGACGGCGGTGTCGCCCTTGCCGTAGACCTTCACCAGGTTCGCGGCGGCTACAGCGGTGCGGGTCCCGACGTCGGACACCAGTGCGGACATGCTCCCTCATTCCCTAGGTCTGCCTCGGACACGGCAAAAACTAGGGGCGCGGGCCGTAGCCGGTCGTCACCTCGCCGGCGGAACCGGCCGTCCACCCACAGGATGACCCGGCTCGTCCTGGGGCATCAGCAGCCCGCGGAGACGCTCATCGAACCGCGGCGCTCACCAGACCACGACGTCGAACACGACCTTCTTGTCACTCGGATCGAGAATCGTCGACTCCTTGACCCGCAGCCACGCGATGTCCCCGCCGGAGGTGACGAAGCAGTGCTGCTCACCCTGCACCGGGAAGATCTGGGCCTCCCCGTCACCCGGCGCGACGGCTTCCGCGCACCGACCGCGCGAGGGGGTGGAGCCGGAATCCCTGACGAACCCACCGGTGTCCGGCCGGAGCAGGTTCAGCGTGTCCAGGTGAAGATCGAGACCACCGCTGGGACCGGCGCTCTTGTGCCCGACCGTCGCGTCCGACTCCAGGTCGATCCCGGTCCCCGGCCGTAGCGTGACCTCACGCGTCTCGTCGACCGACGGTGACTCCGACAGGGATTCCGACGGAGCCGACCGACCGGCGGTCGTCACCCCTTGACCACCCGGCACCGCGGTCCCGGCAGTCCCGCCACCCGGCGCCCGGACCAGCGCGACCACGACCACCACCACGACGGCCACGACCAGCACCACGGCGACCACCGCCAAGGCGACGACCCCGCGCCGCTCGTCGTGCCGGTCGCCGATGTGGATGTCGCGGGCACGACCGGTCTGCACGGGCGCGTGGCTGGGGCCGCTGACCGTGTTCCGCGTTCTGTCGGGTTCGATGCGCGGATTCTCACCGTCCCGGCCCGACCCGTCCACGCAGTTCTGCGGTCAGCCCGGCGGGTCCAGCAGGCCGCGGTCGAAGGCGATGGCCACCGCCTCCGCCCGCCGGCTCGCGCCCAGCTTCGCCATGATCCGGGTCAGGTGCACGCTGACCGTCTTCTCCGAGATGAACAGCTCCTCGCCGACCTCGCGGTTGGTCCGGCCCAGCGCCACCAGGCCCAGCACGGACCGCTCGCGCGGCGTGAACGGGTCGACCTGCGACCGGGCCACCTCGGCGTGCAGGGCCACCCGGGCGCGCCGGGCGACCAGGCCCACCGCGTCCCGCAGCGGCGCGGCGCCCAGGGCGCACGCCACCTCGTCGGCCAGCTTCAGCTCGGCGACGGCCAGGTCGCGCTGGTCGGCTGCCAGCAGCGCCTCCGCCAGCCGCCACCGGCACACGGCCTGCTCGAACACCGACCCGTAGGCGAACGCGTCCACCGCGCGCCGCCACAGCGCGCAGTCGCCGGCGCCGGTCAGCCGGCTCTCCTCGGCGACCACCCGCGCGAGCCACGCCAGGCCCTCCGGACCCAGCGTGCCGGTGCGCGGCAGGCCCATCTCGGCGGTGGTGCGGGCGTACTCGGCCAGGTCCGCCCCGGCCTTGACCGCCGCCTCCTCGCCGGCCGCGTCCCGGCGCCGGCGGGCGCGTTGGGCCAGGTCGGCGTACCCGGCGATGCCGTGGGCGGCCAGGCGGATGCCGGCCAGTATCCACTCGCCGCCCTCCCGCCGGGTCCACTCGATGGCCTCGTGCACGCGTTCCACGGCCAGTTCCGGCTGCCCGCGCCACAGCGCCAGCTCGGCCCCGGTGCCGCCGGTGATCAGCGCGATCTGGAGGTCGCGGTGCCAGTCCGAGCGCAGTTCGCCGATCAGCCGCTCGGCCTGCTCGAACTCGCCCCGGCTGACCGTGATGTGCGTGCCGGCCGCCGCGAGCCGCGCGGACACCGTGCTGGACACGCGCAGACCCGGCGGTTCTGCGGCCACCGCCGCGTCCTCCCAACGACCCACGTAGTAGCGGGTCAGCACCTGGAGGATGCGCAGTTCCAGGCCGTAGGCGCTCCACGCCAGCCCGGTCGCCTTCGCGCGCTCCATGCCCTCGTCGAACACCCGCGCCGCCTCGGCCAGCGCGCCCTGGTCGTAGAAGTGCAGGCCCAGGAAGTACCGGGCGCGCAGCTCGGTGCTGTAGGCATCGACCTCCATCGCGCACGCCACGGCCTCTTCGAGGTGCCGGCGCGCGGACGGCAGGTCCGAGGCGGCCTCGTCCAGCAGGCCCAGCGTGGCCAAGGCGTCGGCCACGGCGGACTCCGTGCCCGACGCCCGCCCGTCGCGCACGGCCTCCTCGGCCAGCTCGCGGGCCTCGGCGTACTTGCGCTCGTGCCGCCAGCACGCGGCCAGCACCGCGAGCACCCAGGCCCGGGACTGGCTGGCGGGCCGGTCGCGGACCAGCTCCCACGCCTGTTCGATCGCGGCGAACTTCTCCTTCTCCGTGCCGTCGAGCACCTGGAGGGCCTGGGCGAAGCGCCGCCACATCTCGGCGGCCTCCTCCGGGTCCGAGGCGTCGACCAGCTTCGTGCCGCTGCGCGCGAACGCGATGGCCCGCTCGGGCTGCCCGGCGGTCCCGGCGACCCAGGACGCGCGCCGCAGCAACCCCACCTCCGTCACGCCCTCGGGCCGCTGGTCGGCGGGCACCGCCTGCCACAGCTTGAGCGCCTGCTCCAAGTGCCGCAGCGCCTCCGCGGGCGCGCCGGCGCGCTTGGCCTCCTGCGCGGCGTCCACCGAGGCGCGCAGGGCGCGGGGCAGGTCGTGGCTCTCCAGGGCGTGGTGGGCCAGCGCGGCGGCGGCGCCCCGGTCCGACGACGCGGCGAACCGGGCGGCGTACGCGGAGTGCAGGCGCACCCGTTCGCCGGGCAGCAGGTCGCCGTAGACGGCCTCGCGCAGCAGCGCGTGCCGGAAGGTGTAGACCTCGTCGCGGTTCACGATCAGCACGTGGTGCTGGACGGCCTCGCGCAGCGCCTCGTCCAGGGTCCGGTCGTCGACGGCCGCGACCCCGCGCAACGCGTCGTGCCGCACCGACCGGCCGCCGACCGAGGCGACCCGGACCACGTGCTGGGTGTCCGGCGCCAGGCGCTCGATCCGGGCCAGCAGCACCTCGGCCAGCGTCCACGGGATGGAGCTCGCGCCGCACGCGGCGACCGCGATCAGCTCCTCGGCGAAGAACGGGTTGCCGTCGGAGCGCTCGGCGACCTCCAGCACCACGTCGTCGGGCAGGTCGTCGGCCAGCGCCGCGACGAAGGACCGCGAGTCGATCGCGCTGAGCGGGGTGAGGTCGAGGCGCTGCACGGCGGGCAGCCGGACCAGCTCGTTGAGCAGGGGGCGCAGCGGGTGGCTGCGGTGCAGGTCGTCGGAGCGGTAGGTGCCCACGACCAGCAGCCGCTGCGACCGCAGCCGCGAGAACAGGAAGGACAGCAGGTAGCGGGTGGAGGCGTCGGCCCAGTGCAGGTCCTCCAGGATCAGCAGCACCGGCCGGTCCTCGGACAACTCGCCGAGCAGGCCGTGCACCGCGTCGAACAGCTGGAGCTGGCCGACGTCCTGCTCGGGCCGGCGGCCCACCAGGTGCGAGGGCAGCCCGGACAGGCCGTTCTCGCCGGAGGACACCGGCAGGGCCAGCTCGGGCAGCAGGCGCCCGAGGGCGGGACGTGCGGAAACGTCGAGCAGACCGGCCTCCCGCACCTGCCCCAGCGCTTCGGTGAAGGGCAGGTACGGGAGGCCGGTCTCGCCGACGTCCAGACAGCGGCCGGTGAGCACGAGCACGTCACCGGCGGAGGCGGCCAGCTCGTCCACCAGCCGCGTCTTGCCGACGCCCGCGTCACCGGCCAGCAGGACCGCGCCGGCCTGGCCGCGGGCGGCTTCGTCGAGGGCGGCGCGCAGCCTGGTCATCTCCCGGCTACGCGCCACCAAGGGGATTCCGGAACCAAGGCGTGCCACGGGGTGCATGTTCGCACACCTCAGGCTGCGTCGAGGCGACCATTTCGCTGTACGGGGATCTCGGGCCGGGGTCGATGCGCCAGCCTGCGCCACCAGGAGCGCTTCGGCGCGGAGTTCGCCCGGACCAGCCGGCTGTGCGCGGCGTCCTCGCGGAGCGCCGCCTGCCGGTAGTCGATCTCCGCCTTGATGGCCTCGGGGGTCCATTCCATGATGACTTGTCTCCCTGATCTCTTCCCGGGTCGTTCCCGGTGCTGACAGGAAGATTCGTCCTGAGGTGCCGTCCCCGGCATCGGAGGTTCACGTGGGTTCCGGCGTTGATGCCCTTACCCGCCGCCGTAAGGGGTGGCAGACGGCGGGTAAGGGATGCCCTCAGCGGGCCTCAGGCGGGCCTGGGCAGGCCCGTCAGCAGGCCCCCAGGTCCTTCCAGACGCCCCACTCGCCCGTGGTGCCGGGCTCCTCGCCCTTGGTCCACCACTTCGCCTGCCAGCGCTTTCCGCGGTGGGAGACCTCGTTGCCGCCGTTGTAGACCTTCTCCCGGTCCCAGGCGGGCGTCGTGCACACCGGGTCCTGAGGGGTGGTCGTGGTGGTCGTGGTCGTGCTCGTCGAGGTGGGCGGGGTGCCGGTGCCACCGCGCGGGTGGTCGGAGGCGATCGCGTAGGACTTGCCGCCGAAGGTGAGCTTGAAGTTCGACGGCGAGGCGATCGGCAGCTGGTAGCTCAGCTGCACCTCCACGCTCGCGCCCGGCGCCAGCGACTGCCAGCTGGGCAGGGTCAGCTCGACGTGCTGGAAGTCGCCCTTGATGCCGCCGACGTTGCCGCCGGTGTGGCCCTTGGCGGTGACCCGGAGGCCGAACCCGGACTGGTCGGACATGCTGCCCGGCGCGCTGGTGCCGTAGTCGAACTCGACCTTGGTGCCACCCGGGAGGGTGGTGGTCGAGTTGTTGGTGATCTTCAGCTTGGGCGTGATCGGGTAGTTGTTGTCGCCGAGCGCGAACCCGGAGACCGTGGCCGACACGTTCAGCACGTCGGTCGGCGGGGTGCCCGCGGCCTTCCGCGCACCGTACGGGCTCGCGCCGCGCAGGCCGTTGTCGATCGTGGTCAGCAGCGTGTCACCGATGGTGTACTGGCCCTTGGCGGAGTCGAACCGGTAGTCGCCGGCCAGCTCCCAGATCATGATGCCGCCGATGCCCTTGTCCGCCACGTACTTCGCCTTGGCCGCGAGCGACTGTTCGTCCTCTGTGGACAGGAAGACCTTCTTGTCCGCGTTCCACAGCCAGGGTGCGGTCAGGGTGTTGTCGTAGTAGCGGACGTAGTTGCCGGAGATCCGGTCGGTCGGGTCGTTGGCCGGGTCCAGGCCGTACTGGGTCAGGTAGTCGGGCGTGATCTCGTTCTCGAGGTTCTTGGCGTGCCACATGGGGTTCGCACCCGCCGGCACCTCCGCGCCGACCGTCGACAGGTCGTGCCACAGGTTGTCGATGCCGAGCGCACCGTTGCCGCACGGGGTGGTGGAGCCGACGCTGGACCCGGTGCCCGGCGGGCACTTGGTCTGGTCGGGCAAGGCGGCCTTGCCCCACAACCCGTTGGTGCCACCCGTCACGCCCTGCCAGCCGCGCGTGTAGAAGGGGACACCGATGTTGATCCGGCCGGCCTGCATCGCGCCGCGGAAGTAGTGGTAGGCCCAGTCGGTGTTCAGGTACCCCATGCCTTCGTACTGCGGGGCCGTGTAGACGCCGCCCGCCGCGAGCTCGCCGTCCTTGCCGTCGTCGTAGAGCGAGGCGTTCGGGCCGACGAAGTGGTTCCACGAGCCGTGCAGGTCGTAGGACATGATGTTGACGTAGTCCAGGTATTTGGTGACCTGGTAGGCCTCTTGGCCGCGCAGGAGCCAGCCGGAGGCGGGGACGGCGGCGGTGAGCAGGTAGTGCCTGCCGTCGGCCGCGGAGGCCCGGTCGAGCTTCTCCCGGAGCGTCTTCATGATCCGTTCGTAGCCGGCCCACAGCGTGCCGCGGTTGGCGTTGGAGATCCAGAAGTCGTCGGGGTTGCCCGCGTGGTTGTTCGAAGTGGCGTACTCATAATCGATGTCCACGCCGTTGAAGCCGTACTTGCGGATGAACTCGACAGCGCTGTCGGCGAACGTGTCGACGGAGGCCTGCGACTGCCCAAGCTTGTAGAACCCACCCGAGGCAACCCGCGACCCGTCAGGCCCGAAGTAGCCACCCGTTTCAGCCCAGCCACCCACGGAGACCACCGTCTTCACGTTCGGGTACTGCTTCTTGTACTTGTTCAGCAGGTTGAAGTGCCCCTTGTAGGGCAGGGCCGGGTCCAGCTCGACTCCCGGCCACGTCATCCCGGTGGAGGCGTTGTCCGGCCCGTCGGGACCGACGGAGACCTTGTTGGAGCCGTCGATGTGGGCGAACGCGTAGTTGAGGTGCGTGACCTTGGACCAGGGGATGTCGGAGGCGAGGTAGGCGGGCGCACCGTTCTTGCCGGTCCGCCAGCTCGTGAAGTACCCGATCACCCGCCGGGAGTGGTCGGCCCCCAACGACTCCCGCCCATCGGTGTCGTAGACGGAACAATAGGGAACGGAGACCCCAGGGGTCTGGTAGAGGCCGTCAGGACGGCACTCCTCCCCCACGGCGGCACTGGACGCCGACGGAGCCAGCCCGCTCAGGGCGAGTCCGGCCGCCGTGGCGAGGGATGCCAACAACGGCAACAACTTTCCGGGCACTGACGTACCTCCTGCACCAGGCGGCGGCCTCGACGCAGAGTGGAGCGAACGAAACGTAAATAGGTCTGGACCACTCTGTCAATAGGTCTGGACCAGTCAACCGATCAAGCCCCATGTGAGAGCGCGACCACGACCGACCCGCAACTCTTCGCGCACAGCGCACGCCTGCCCGCAGGGCGCACCTCCGCCCGCAGGGCGCGCTTTTCACGAAGCTCGCGCAGCAGACCTCCCAACTTGGGCTTCTTCCGTCATCCCCGTATGGCCT
>NZ_JBBEGC010000187.1:0-10871 GCF_037401995.1 Saccharothrix sp. CCNWYY140 | reverse complement strand
GCAACCGGTAAAGCGTGGTTGCAGAAACGGACGAAACGTGGTTGGGCTTCGCCCAGGCCGGACGGGGAAAGAACCGATGCCCTTCCCGTGGGCGCTAGCCGCTTCGGCTCGCGCCTTCGGCGCGAAATGCATTCGCCCCTTGCTTGGGAGGGGCGCCTGAGCTTCGCGCGGGAGGCTGACCCGGGCTTCGAGTGGGGGGCTTACCCGCGCTTTGCGCGGAGAAGCGAGCGGCCGTGCGGGGGTGTCAGGAGGCATTGTCGAACCATCGGATGCGTGCCGAGACCACCGCTGCCAACGCGACCAACACCGCCGCCTGCGCCACCGTCCCGTAAGCCCACTCCTGCCCATGCCCCAACGCACGCCCCGCCACGCTGACCCCCGTAGCCACCACCATCCCGCCGAACGCCAACGCCATCGACACCGCTCGCCGATACCCCGGCACCAGACTCCGCAAGAACAGACAAGACAGCAGCGCGACCACACCCGCCATCCCGCCCAACAACCCCACCAACCCGACCAAAACCCACGGCACCCACCGGTCGCCACCCGCACCCACCGGCAACCCCCGCACCCGCCCCGGCACGAAAGCCACCAACAGGAGCGCAACCACCGCCAAAGCCCCGATCAGCAACCGCTCTCGGTACGACCCATCAGGCCCGAACTCCAGAGCGACCGTCACCGCCCCACCGGCCTCAGGCAGCAACCACGCCTGCTGCCACCCGTCCACCCGCGTCCGTTCCAACGGCTTGCCATCAACCGTGGCGACCCACCCGTCGTTCGCGTTCTCGGGCACGGCCAACACCGCAGCCGGACCAGCACCAACCCTGACCTCACGCTCAGCCGCCGACCACCGCACAACCTCAACCTCACGGTGCCTGACCTGCGCAACCATTGCGTCAGCCGGCTTCAGCCACACGTCCTGCACCACGAAGTCCGCCGACCGTCCAGCCCGCAGCTCGTGGTCCCCAACGCCCAGCGCCAAACCCTCAGCCAGGTCCGGACAGGTCGTCAGGCGCAACGGTCGGTGCTCGATCAGGTCCTTCACGGTTCCCCGAACGGACGTGTCGTACTCGACCCCATCTACCTGCAACAGCGGCCCCTGGCCGCACTCCGCGACGACCGGCGTGTCCGGCGCGGTAGCAGGCAGGTCCACGCCTTCCATCGCCAACTCAGTGATCCCGGGCGGGCCGTCGAAGTTCTCCCTGCGCACCACCGCGATCTCCAGGACATCCGTGGTGGCGGTGAACTCGACCACTCCACCATCGGCCACCGGCCGACGAACGGTGCCGGTCGCCGTCGTGATGTCCACTTCGGACGGTCCGCTCGCCCCCGAAGCCGAGTCCAGCGTGATCTTGAGACCACGTACTTCCCGCGCCCGATCAAAGGCGAACCGAAGGGTAGGCCGCTCATCCGTGTGATCGGCGATCCACGTCGTAGTCGGGTCACCATCCACAGCCGCACCCGGAGCAGCGGCCGGGTCGCCGGCCAGCTGGGTGGACCCGGTGACGGTCACCCCGTCCAAGCGCACCGGCGGGGTAGCGCCACCAGCAGGAAGGACAGTTCCGTCGACCGTATACGTGGCCTTCGAACCAGTGCGGAACAAACGGTGCAGGCCGGATGGTTCCTCGCCGAATCGAGTCAGACCAGCGTCACAACGGATGACCTCGTTCACGCGCAGGCAAGCAAACCTGGGTTGCGCGCCGCGAGTGAACGCGAACCCGGTGGCCCGTGCAGCGTCCGAAGGAACCCGCAGCGCCCGCTCAGGCTCGACCCCGGGAATAGCCAACTCGGCGATGCCGGCATTCCCACTGGTCCGCCCAGCCGCCAGCGACACCACCGTCACGCGCACCCGCCCGGTCAACCCGGCCGCCACCGGGAACCGCTGCTCACCAGACCCACGGGCCACCTCGTGCGAGGTCTCGCCGGCGTCGGTGGTGATCCGGATGCGGGTCACGGGCCAGCCGACGCGGCGGTCGTCCACCACGCGTAGGCCGACCTCCGTCACCACGCGGGGCGTGTCCAGGGCGACCTCCAGCCATTGGCCGATAGCACCATCCACAGTGGACGACTGCCAAGCGGTGTACGGGTCGCCGTCCACGGCCGCGAACGGCATGGACGACTGGTCCGAACCCCGCACGGAGTCCGCGAAGCCGGCCGACGTGGACGCCGTGACACCCCGGATGCCCCGGTGCACGGCGACCGTCCGGTGCTCCAAACCGTCGAATGGCAGCACGTCCAGGGCGGGTCGGACCTGGCGGGGCTGCTCGTCGACGGTCAGTGTCTGGCCCAGGTTGTCGCGCATCCGGCCGACGTTGCGCTCGCGGTTGCGCAGGCCGTCGGTGACCAGCCAGTCCGTGCCCTCCGGCGCGCCGCCGTCGCCGGCCAGGACGGTGGGCCGGTCGGCGGTGAGGAGGCCCGAATCCAAGAGCGGCAACAACGACTCGGGGCCGCCGCTGACCGTGGCCACGTCCTGCGCCGCCACGGCGACCGCCCGCCGCACGTCCCGCTCTACCTCGTAGACCTCCAGGGCCGGCCCGGCGGGCAGGGTGGTGTCCACCTTCACCGGCGACGGTTCGGCGTCCCCGAACCCGGCCACCCGCTTGATCCCCGGCGACCGCTCCAGCGCCGTCCGCAGCACGGCGATCGGCGGCACGTCCGTCTCCGCGCGCGAGACGTCGTTGCGCAGCACCAGGAACCGGTGTCCCGATCGGGCCAGGAAGTCGGCCAGGCCGGGTGCGCCGCGGCCGTCGGCCAGCGCGTCCTCCACGGCGTCCATCAGGCGTGTGTTGCCCTCCGACCCGAGCGGGATCTGGCTGCGCAGCGCCCACGGCGACCGGGCCAGCGCCTGGATCGGCTCGTCGATCGGCCGGCCCCAGGTGTACTCGGCGAACCCCGTGCCGGGCACGATCAGCGCCCGCGCGTCGGGGTCGGCGTGCTCCAGCCACGCGGCGGCCTCCCGCCAGTGGTCCGGGATCTCGTCCCAGCCCGGTCCGGGGCGCAGCGTCAGCAGCCACGCGGGCGCGGCGGCGACCAGCACCACCAACGCGCCGGCGACGACCCGTGCCTGCCGCGCCCGCACCGGCGACAGCACCCGACGCAGCAAAGGCAGACGGCCGGTGAGCGCGTGCGCCAACGCCAAGGTGAGCGGCAGCCGCAACCCGGGCTCCAGTTTGTGCACGTTGCGCAGCGGCGCGAGCGGACCGTCCAACAAGCCGCGCACGGTCTCCGACAATGGGCTGTCCAGCGCGCCGACGTACCCGATGGTCAGCAGCGTGGCCCCGGTGACCGCGCCCAGCGTCAGGAACAGTCGCTCAGGCAGGCTCGTGCGGGCCAATCCGGCCAGCGCGACGGCGGCGAGCACCCCCGTGGCGGCCATCAGGACCGGGTTGTCCACCAGCAGGAACCCGGCAGGCCACCACGGCGTGCCCTGCACGACGTACGCCACCCACTGGTTCGTGCCGCGCAGCACCTGGAACAACGACGTCGGCGAGGTGGTGTTGGTGGCGGACTCGACGTAGTCCACGAACGGCAGGCTGTACTGGCCCAGCAGCACCAGCGGCAGGAACCACCACAGCACCGCCGCGCCCACCGCGGCCGTCCACCACAGGACGAGCTTCACGTGCGGCCACGACCACCTGCGGGTCAGCAGCCACAACCCGGGCAGCACCAACGCCATCACGACGACCGCACCGTTGATGCCGCCCATGCCCAGGACCGCCAGCCCGGACAGCCCCGCCGCCCGCCGCGGCCCCAGCCGATCCGCCTTGACCAGCGGCAACAGCACCCACGGCAGCATCACCGCGGCCAGCACCTCGGCGGTCAGCGGACCGATCTCGGTGAGCATGCGCGGCGCCAGCGCGTAGGCCAGGGCGCCGACGTGGCGGGCGGGTTCGCTGCCGATGCCCATCGCCCGCGCCAGCAGCAGCGCGCCGCCGTACGCCAGGCACAGCAGCAGCGCGCACCACAGGCGTTGCGTGACCCACGGCGGCAGCCCGGCGAGGTCGCCCAGCAGGAAGAACGGCCCCATAGGGAACAGATAGCCGTACGCCTGGTTCTGCAACTCGCCGCCGCTGGCCATCGGGTTCCACAGGTGCAGCGCGCGCCCCAGGAACGCCGCCGGGTCCACGACCAGGTCCAGCTTGGTGTCGAACGTCGTGCGCCCCGGGAGTTGCAGGAACGACAGGACCGTGAGCCCCGCCAGCACCCAGGGAGTGGTTCTCGCGCGGATGTCAGCGCCCCCCGCCGAGCTTGCGGATCACGTACCGGGTGGACTCCCAGTGCGTCGCCGGTTCCGGCGCGGTCGCGGTGTCCACGACCTCGCCGCCGTGCGCGCCCACCACCGCCCGCACCCTCGCCTCGGGCAGTGCCGTCATGCGCATCGGCGCGGGGTAGTCGAGCACCACCCGTTGCGCGAACCGGACCACCGGGTTGGGCGCGATCCGCCACCCGATGCCCTTGAGCGTCCACAGTGGACGTGTCGTGCACTGGACCAGCGCCACCGCGCCCGGCCGCAGCACGCGCACGAACTCGGCCAGGTACTCGGTGATCACCCGCTTCGGCAGGTGCTGGAGCACCAGTTCCGAGAACACCAGGTCGAAGCTGCCGCTGGGGAAGACGTGCAGGTCGGGGGACTCGTTGAGCACGAACCGGCACCGCCCGCCACTGCGGTCCAGCGCCCGCGCGGTCTCCAGCATCGGCACCGACACGTCCACGCCGACCACCTCCTCGGCGTGCTCGGCCAGCGCCTGCGACAACCGCCCGGCGCCGCACCCGAAGTCCAGCACCCGCTCCCACCGCGTCGGCAGCCCCAACCGGGTCAGCCGCGCCCGCGCCCGCGCCACGTCCCGGCGGCCCTCGGCGAGGAACTCGTCGACGTCCCACCGACCGCCGCGCTTGTCCGGCGCCACGCTCACCGCCCACAGGGGGTCCTGCGCGCCGAGCGTGGTCCAGTCCTGACGAACCTGGTCGAAGTCCACCCGATCTCTCCCGGATGTGGGCGCTGGTGAGGGGGAAGATAACCACCCGACCGTTGGCCCCGGCGACAGAACACGTTGTGTGCGCGGACAAGGGGCATCGGCGCCACCTGCGTTAACGTGCGGTGACATGCGTGGCGCTCGGCGTGCTCCCGCCGTGGTCTTCGGGGTGCTCCTCCTGCTCGCGGTGGCGGCGTGGATCGGCGTGCCGCACCTGCGCTTCGGCTCCGACGACTGCGCCGAGGTCACCACCCTCTCGGTCGCCGCCGCCCCCGAACTCGCGCCGGCGGTGGACCAGGCCGCCCGACGCGTGCCCTGCGCCCGGATCACCGTGACCGCCCGTGATTCCGCTTTGGTCGCCGAGAACCTGACCGGCGTGGACGTCTGGATCCCGTCGTCCACCACCTGGCTGCGCCGCGCCCAGGCGGGGAAGTCCTGGGACCTGCCCGTGCGCGGCACGTCCGTGGCCACGTCGCCGGTGGTCCTGGGCATCACCGAGGACGCCGCCGCGAACCTGTCGTCCCCGCCCACCTGGTCCGAGGCCCTGACCACCCTCCGGGTGGGTCTCCCGGACCCGGCCCGCGACCCGGTCGGCCTGTCCGCAGTCCTGGCCGCCCGCCACCAGGCCCCGACCACCGCGGCCCTCACCGCGACCCTGCGCAGGCTCTCCACCACCGTCGGCGCGGACGCCCCGGCCCAGGCCCTGTCTGAACAGGCGCTGCTCAAGCACAACCGCGACGGCGCCGGCAAACGCCTGCTCCCCGTCTACCCGGACCCGGCGGTGCCCGCGCTGGACTACCCGTTCACCGTCCTGCCCACCGCCCAGCACCGCGACACCGCGCAACAACTCCTGTCCGCCCTGCTGGCCACCCCTCCACCCCCCGACCTGCGCTCACCGACCGGGCACGCCGATTGGGCTCCGACCGTGGTCGAGCCGGTCCCCGTGCCCGACCCGGACGCCGTGGACGAGGTGCTCAACCAGTGGGCGGCCATCAACCTCAGCGGCCGACTCCACATCCTGCTGGACGTCTCCGGCTCGATGGCCCAACCCGTACCGGGCACGGGCCAAACCCGCATGGCCGTCACCGTGGCCGCGACCGAGGCCGGCTTCGGCATCGTCAAGTCCACGACGAAGGTGGGTGTGTGGCTCTTCTCCACCAACCTCGACGGCAACCGCGACCACCGCGAACTCCTGCCGGTGCGAACGGTCGCCGAACACCTGGCCATCGACTCCCCGGCCAAACTCCGCGGCGTGCGAGCCATCGAGGGCGGCGCGACGGGCCTGTACGACAGCGTCCTGGCGAGCTACCAGTCGGCCCGGGAGAACTGGGAATCGGGACGCTTGAACGTGGTCGTCGTGATGACGGACGGGCGCAACGAGGACCAAGCCGGCATCACCCGCGAGACACTCCTCACCGAACTGGCCGCCCTGCAAGACCCACGCCGACCCCTGCCGGTCGTGGCACTGGGCATCGGCGAGGACGCGGACCTGGAGGAACTGACCGCGATCGCGACGGCGACCGGCGGCCGGGCCTTCACCACCCCGGACCCGACCGCCATCACGTCGATCTTCCACACCGCACTCAGCGGGATGCTCTGCCAACCCCCGCAGTGCAAGCCCTAGACGAGCCTCGGCAACCGGCGCTCGACCTTCAAGGCGTGATCGCCGAACACGAACGGCGACGGCTCGCACTCCGCGATGAAATCCCCGGGGAACCCGACCCGGAAGTCCGAAGCCGCCTCCAACCGAGCGACCGCCTCCGCCGGCAACTCCACCTCCAACGCCCCGAGGTTGTCCGCCAGCTGCTCCACCCGACTCACGCCCACCAACGGCAGCACCACCGCCGACCTGGCCCGCGTCCACGCCAACGCCACCTGAGCCGCCGTCACCCCCAGCTCCTCCGCCACCCCGCGGACCGCCTCCACCACCGGCAGCTCCGCCGCCGAAGGCACCGCCCGCGACCCGCCGACCAGCTTGCCCGCCGCCAACGGCGCCCACGCGGCCACGCTGAGCCCGAACGCCTCCGCCATCGGCAGCAGTTCGCGCTCCACGTCCCGGTTCAGCAGGTTGTACGGGACCTGCAAGCCGGCGAACGGTGTCCAGCCCCGCCACTGGGCCAAGGTGTTCGCGTGGGCAACGACCCATGCCGGTGCGTCCGAGACGCCCACGTAGAGAACCTTGCCTTCTTTTACGGCATCGTCCAACGCGCGCATCGTCTCCTCGACCGGGGTGTGCCGGTCCCAGATGTGCACCCAGAAGATGTCCACGTGGTCCGTGCGCAGCCTGCGCAGGCTGCGTTCCAAGGACAGGCGCAGGTTCTTGCGGTGGTTGCCGGCGCCGTTCGGGTCGGTGGCGTCGCGGGACAGGGTGTACTTGGTAGCCAGGACGAAACGGTCGCGGTCGGTCAGGACCTCGCCCAGGATGCTCTCGCTGTCGCCGTAGGCGGAGGCGGTGTCCAGGACGTTGCCGCCGGCGTCCGCGTACGCGCCCACGATCCGCCGTGCCTCCTCGCGGTCCTGGAACACCATCGTGCCCAGCAGCAGCTCGGAGACGCGCAGGCCGGTCTGGCCGAAGAGTCGGTACTTCATGCGCCCACCCTCCCCGACGCCCGCGGTCCGAGGGAGACCGTGGGAGGGACCCCTAAACTCGCCCGCGTGGCCGACAACGCACTGGGCAGGTTCCTGCGTGCCCGGCGTGAGTCGACCGGTCCCGACCGGTTCGGGTTGCCGGCCGGGCGGCGCCGGACGCCTGGCCTGCGCCGCGCCGAGGTGGCGGACCTCGCGGGGATCAGCGTGGAGTACCTGATCCGGTTGGAGCGGGGGAGCGACCGGCAGCCGTCGGCGTCCGTGCTCGGCTCGCTCGCGGACGTCTTCGGCCTGGCCCCCGAGGAGCGCGCCCACCTGCACCGGCTGGTCAAGGCCGGGACGACCTGCGCCCACGTGCCCGAGCAGCAGCCGCTGCGGCCGACCGTCCTCGGCCTGCTCGACCGCCTCGACCACGCGTACGTGGTGGACCCGGCCGGTGACGTGCTGGGGCACAGCGCGGGCTTCCGCGCACTCGCCGGGCCGACCGGCCTGCTCGACGCGTCCAACCTGGTGCGCTTCACCTTCACCGACCCCCGGGCACGGGTCGTGTTCCCGGACTGGGAGGCGATCGCGGACAGCCGGGCGGCGGGGCTGCGGGCGGCGGCCGACCTGGGGGACCACTCCGCCGCTCTGCTCGTCGAGGAGCTGACCATCGTCGCGGGGCACGAGTTCAGCCGGCGGACCGGGGCCGCGCTACCCCGGTGGACGGGCGTCGAGCGGTGGCTGCACCCGGTGGTCGGGGAGTTGCGGCTGGCGTTCGAGGGGCTGGTGCTCCCGGGCGGGGACGAGCACCGGCTGGTGGTGCTGCTCCCGGACGACGACCTGACCGCCAAGGGCCTTCTCACTCTTGAGAGGGAGGTCGAAGACCGCTCCCGCGGGTGATCACCCGGGCCGCTCGTTTCCGCAGGATCATCGGCATGAACTCCTACCTCGCCACACCACTGCTGGTCCTGGCCTACGGGATCGCCCGCATCATCGACGGCTTCGACGGGGAACGCGGCCCCGGTCCCGCGTGGACGATCGGCCACCTGTGCTTCCTCGGCGCGCTCGTGCTGTTCGTCCGGATCTTCTGGGACATGGCCTCGATGGTCGGTCCGCGCGGCCGGGTCTTCGCCGTGATCGGCACGATCGGCGCGGTCGGGTTCATCGGGCAGTTCGCCATCGACGTCGTCGCCGGGTTCCTCGCCTCCGACCACGCGAGCCTCGCCGCCCTGAGCAGGCAGGCGCGCGGGGTGCCGGGCGTGACGCTGTTCTGCTACGACCTCGCGCCCTACGTCTTCAGCATCGGGCAGCTCGGCCTGGTGGTGATGTTGGCGCTGCGCAAGGAAGTCCGGGTGTGGACGCCGGTGCTGGTGTTCGCCGACCTGGTGATGCCGCTCGTGGACAAGGACCTGATCCCGGTCGGCGCGGTGCTGCTGTTCGTCTCGTTCCTGCCGCTGGCGCGCAAGAAGGCGGCGAAGCGGGAACCGGCGCTTGTGTGAGGATGACCGGCGTGCTGATCCGCTGGGGCCTTCCCGTGCTGGTCGCGGCGGTCCAGCTGGGACCGTTCGCGATCCGGCAAGGACCGTTCGACCTGCTCGGCTACGCCGTGGTCGCGGCGTCCGTCGTGCCCCTGTTCTGGCGGCACCGGTTCCCGGTCCCGGTGCTGGTGGCGACGCTGGTCGCCGCCGCGAGCTACGACTACGCGGGGGAGGTGCCCGACCAGCCGGTCTGGTACGGGCCGTTGCTCGCGATGCACGCGGTGGCCGCGCACTCGTCGCCCAAGGCCCGGGTCGCCGCGCTGGTGGTGTCCGTCGGCGGGACGCTCGTCGCGGTCGGGCCGGTCACCGCCCTGCGCACGATCGCCCTGCTGACCGCCGCCTACGCGCTGGGCCGGCTGCACGCGGCGGCGGAGGAACGCGCCCTGCGCCTGGAACGGGAGCGTGAACTGGAAGCCGAACGCGCGGCCGAGCGGGAACGCGCCCGCATCGCCCGGGACATGCACGACATCCTGTCCCACGCGGTCAGCGTCATGGTGGTGCAGGCCGAGGCGGGACCGGTGGTGCTGCGCGCCGACCCGGCCCGCGCGGAGGCCGCGTTCGACGCGATCGCCTCGGCGGGACGGGACGCGATGGCCCAACTGCGCCGCATCCTGACCGTGCTGGACGACGAGGGCGGCCCGCGCGGGCCGCAACCCACCCTGGACGACGTGCCGGGGCTCGCCGAGCAGGTGCGGCGAGCGGGGGTGGAGGTCGACTTCACGACGTCGGGGTCGCCGCTGCCGCTGCGCCCGGACGTCGCGGTCGCCGCCTACCGCATCACGCAGGAGGCGCTGACCAACGTCGTCCGGCACGCGGGGGCGGCGCGGGCGCGGGTGCGGTTGGACTGGGAGGCGGACGAGTTGGTGATCAGCGTGGTGGACGACGGGCGCGGCGCGGCTCCGGGCCCAGGTGGTCGGGGCTTGATCGGCATGCGCGAGCGGGCGGCGGCGTGCGGCGGGACGGTGGAGGTCGGCCCGCGGGCGGACGCGCCGGGGTTCCGCGTGTCGGTGCGGTTGCCGGCATGACCATCCGGGTGGTGGTCGCCGACGACCAGGAGCTCGTGCGTGCGGGGTTCGCCATGATCCTCGACGCCCAGCCGGACATCGAGGTCGTCGCCGAGGTCGGCGACGGCGCGGCGGTGGTCGAGGCGGTGCGGACACTGCGGCCGGACGTGGTGCTGCTGGACATCCGGATGCCCGGCGTGGACGGCATCGAGGCCGCGCGGCGGGTCGACGGCGAGACCAAGGTGTTGATGCTGACCACGTTCGACGTGGACGAGTACGTGTTCGAGGCGCTGCGAGCGGGGGCGAGCGGCTTCCTGCTCAAGGACGTGCGGCGAGACGACCTGGTGCACGCGGTCCGCGTAGTCGCCGCCGGCGAGGCACTGCTCGCACCCTCGGTGACCCGCAAGCTCATCGCCCGCTTCACCGCCCCCGCACCCGCAATCCGCCTACCCACGCTGACCACGCGGGAGCAGGAGACGCTGGTACTCATCGCGCGCGGGCTGACCAACGCCGAGATCGCCGAGGCGATGGTGGTCACCGAGCACACGGTGAAGACCCACGTCAGCAACGTGCTGGCCAAACTCGGGCTGCGCGACCGCGTGCAGGCGGTGATCGCGGCCTACGAGTCGGGGCTTGCCGTGCCCGGCTCTTCCAGCTGACCGTGCTCCAGGAGTCGCCGGCCGGTTCTCCGCCTCCCCGCACAGCCCTTCGCGCCCGCAGGGCGCGCGCTTTTCGAAGGGCTCGCGCAGCAGACCTCCCAACTTGGGCTTCTTCCGTCATCCCCGTAT
>NZ_JBBEGC010000186.1:0-11046 GCF_037401995.1 Saccharothrix sp. CCNWYY140 | reverse complement strand
TGGGGGAACCGACGCCCTTCACCCCCCATCGGTGGTCTCCCTGCTAGCTTTTGATCTTGAGAGCGCGAAGCGCGTTCAGCTTGAGAGCGAAGCATCACTCTTGAAGATCTTGAAGAGTCTGCCCATCCCTAAGCGCGGTTAACGCAGATAGCGCGCCCCACGGCATACCAGTCATAACCGAACCCGTCGTCATCCTCCCAAACGTTGAGCTGGAACCAAGACGTCCCCGCCGCCCACAAGTTCGGCGACACCTGCCCCGCCGGCGTCACCCCACCAGCCCCGATGAACGACCACCCCGCCGTAAGCCACCGCTGATGCGACTCGCACCGGACATCGAACATCTTGTCCGACCGGTCCACCACAGAAGTCGCACTGTGCAGGCTCAATCCCGGCAACGGGTCCGCACACACCGCATACGTCGTCAGCCGCCACGTGCCCGCGTACCCATCCGGATCCTCCATCCCAGTCACAGCCACGCTGGTCAGGTCAGCGGACGGTGCGAGTTGGTTGACCCAGACCTGCCCTTCGCCCTGCGTGTTCCACCCCGCCGTCAGCACCTTCTTCCCGACCGGACAAGTAGCACGAACCTGCTTGTTCCCCGACGTGTGCTCGGAGTGCTGCACCACCACCTCATGCCCAGCCACCGGCAGCGCGCACACCACCTCCACCACCAAGCTCCACTCCTCGGCGGTGCCGTCCTCGTCCTCATGTGCCACGGCGACCGCCGCCACGGCCGACGGGATGAGTGCCGTGATCAGCACGTCCCGCCGAGCGCCTCTGGTGTACGCCCGTGCCCCTATGAGCTGCTTGCCCGAAGGGCAAGACACCCCATTGATACGGGTTGTGGCCGAGGAAGGACCGGCCGGATCGGACCAGAACACGTCGTCGCCGGGGATCGCGGCCCCAGCCGGTGTGGGGATGCAGAGCAAAGCGGCCGACATCGCGGCCACGACAAGAGAGCGAACCACGCGAACCTCGCAAAGGGAGTCGGTTGTCACCGACCGAGACGTCCCGCAGAGCCGCCGGTTGCCTCCGGGAGCCGCAACGACTCCACCACACCATCCACAGCAGACACCGACCCCCGCCCGGACACCACAACCCGCAGCCCCGCCAACCCCATCCCGTGCCGCAGCCGCCGAACCCACTCCATCATGGGTCGCTCCGGATCGTTCCACCCTCCGGACAACGGCCGGTCACGCCGCACGTCCTCAAACGTATCCAGCACCAGCACCACAGTCCGCCGCCCGAGGTCATGCAGATCCACCAGCACCCGCGCCTCCGCCTCGAACTCGGTCTCCCCTGCCAGCCGCCGCTCCTCCCGGGCCTGGTGACGCAAGGCGGAGAAGTCGGCACCAGCGATCGGCCACGCCCAACCCAGCTGCCGGGTCACCTCGAAAGACAGTTCCAGCTCGGCGTCGGCCCGGAACACCTCCCGATCGAAGTCGATCACCACCACGACCGACCCCTCCCCAGCCTCCCCGTCCAACTGCCGGTCCAGATACGGCACAACCAAGGCGGCCAGCAGCGTCGACTTGCCCACACCACCCGCCCCCGTCACCGCGAGCACCGGCACCGGCCCGCGAGGATCGGCAGGCGCACACACGAACTCCCGCAACACCTCCAACTCACGCTCCCGGCCGTGAACCCCGACGTCGAGCAGCGCCGCGTAGCTGTCCCGGACCGCCATCAGCCCCGCCCGCCGCCGCGCCTCAGCCAGGTACGCCTGCCGACCACCCAGCGGCGCGACCCACGTCAGCGCCTGGAGAATCGCGCGATCGTCCCGCTTCTCTCGGGCAAAACGCCGGAACAGCCGCCCGCCATCACGGCCCACCCCCGCCAGCTCACGCAACGTCCGCCCAGCCTCATCGGTCGGCACCGAGTCCGCTTCAGCCAGCGCCGCCCTCACCGCACCCTCGGCAGCCAACCGGACCAGCGTCTGCTCACGCGGCCCACTACGCATCGTCCACCGCCACTGCCCTCCGACCAGCACCCGGTCGAAGTCGATCGCCACAACGTCCAGCACCCGTTCCGCCTCACCCCCAGGCAGCGCACGCACAAGATCCCGCGGCGCAACCGCACCGGACAACGCCGCCCGCGCCCGCACCACCCGCACCACGTCCTCGGCGACCTGCGGCAGCTGAGGCGGGGACAACCGCCGCACCAACGCCCGAGTCTCGGCCTCCGACCGCCCCGCCAGAAACGCCTCGACCAACCGCTGTTCGTCAGGCGTCACAGGTGTCATCACGCCACCTCGCGCGCCTTGAGCATGGCCCGGATCAAGTCGATCGCCCGGGACGCGGCCCGATAACCGGTCAGGTGCTCCGCCTGCGCCCGCCCCAGCGCGAACTCCGCGAACGCCACGTCATCCGGCCCCGGCGTCCCGCCCGGCCCGACCAACGCGCACGCCACGTCCTCCGCCGTGGGCGGCTTCAGGTCCTCCACCGACCGCGTGTACGGCTCGGGCGGGACCTGCTGCCAGGACACCACGACCAGCCGCACGGTCCGGTACTCCGGCAGCGCCCCGATGAGGCCGAGCAGCAGGTTGTCGAGCCCCTGCCGGCCGCCGGCCCGGTCGAACCCCTCGAACACCAGCCACACCGCCCGGCTGCCGCCCACCCCGTCCAGCACTGCGCCCAGCCGGGGCGCGATCCCGTCGCGGACCCGGTCCGGCGCGCCGGGCGACACGTCCAGCTCGGCGGACAGCGTGCCCGCGACGTGCTCGGCGAACCCGGCGGTGTCGGTGCCCAGCGCGTTGGCCACGTCCAGCGACACCACGACGCCGTCGCTGTGCCGCCGCACGTACTCCCCCACCAGCCGCTTGGTGAACCGCAACCCGGTGCCCGGCTCACCGCGCACGACCAGCAGCCGGTCCTCGGCCGGCGCACCCTCGCGCAGCGCCCGCCACAGCCGCTCCTGCGTGCCGCGCCGACCCACGACCCGGCGGGGACCGGCCGGTCCGCCGACCTCCTGGAGGTAGGGCACGACGTCCTCCAGCTCGTCCAGCTTGGCCAGCCACCGGCACACCGGCACGGCCCGGTTGCGTGCCTGCTCCGGCACACCCGCCGCGTCGCCGACCGCCTGGAGCGTCCGACCGCCGCCTTGGTGCAGGGCCACAAGGC
This sequence comes from Saccharothrix sp. CCNWYY140, assembly GCF_037401995.1. NCBI lineage: Bacteria > Bacillati > Actinomycetota > Actinomycetes > Pseudonocardiales > Pseudonocardiaceae > Saccharothrix > Saccharothrix sp. CCNWYY140. Next base: position 7,927 of record NZ_JBBEGC010000186.1, on the reverse strand, counting down.
GCCACTCGTCGTCGAACAGCGGGGCACCCGACGAGCCGGCGACGGTGTTCGCGTCGTGCAGGTACCGCACGGCGGGCGCGCCCAACTGCTCGTCCAGCCGCCCGATGGACCACAGCAACGGCTCGGCGGTGCCGCTGGCGCGGCCCGGGTGGTGCAGGACGTGCACCGGGAACGGCTCTCCGGGCGGCTGCACACCCAGACGGGTCCGCCGATCCCCCCGACGCGGCTGCGCGAGCCGGATCAACGCCAGGTCCCACGGCCCGTCGACGTCGGTGATCCCGGCGATGTCCCGAACGTCCTCCAACCCCAACCGCTCCGACGCCGTAGGCAGACTGCACCACGCCAACCACCGCTCATGCAGCTCCGCAACCTCACCCTCGAACACCCGCACGTCCTCGCCCGGCCCGATTTGTCGGTCCCCCGTGGGACAATCGAACCGGGGGCCGGAGGCCTCACCCAACGACACCGCCCGCACCCCGCCGGCTTCACCCAACGACGCCACCGCCCGCACCCCGCCGGCCTCACCCAGCGGCGACACCGCCTGCAACCCCGCGGCTCCGCGCGGCCCGGCGGCTCCACGCGGCCCGGCGGCTCCACGCGGCGCGGCGGCAGGCGGCGGCAAGTAGTCCTCGGCGTACCCAAAGGTCAGCCGCAACGCGTCCCGGCTCCCCGACACCGCCACCATCACCCCGCCCTCCACCCGCACCAACTCCTGCACGACGTGCGCGGCGGTCGCAACCAGGGTCGGCCGCACCAGCACACCCGTGCCCCGGTGCTCGCCGCCGATGTCGATGCGGCACACCCGGTCGCAGCTGTCCAGGAACCTCCGCGCCGACACCAGCGCGCTCTTGGGCGTGAAGTCGCCGTTGACGAACGACTGGAGGTTGAACGCCGCCGCCCCCAGCAGCGCCGTCAGCCGCTCCTCGAAGCCCGGCAACACCAGGTCGCCGTTGATCAGATCGATCGCCAGCCGGCGCAGCAGCCCGCGACCCTCGGCGACGGTCAGCGCCTCGGCCGTGAACTCCAGCGGGTCGGCGCCGGTGTCGCGGCGCAGGTGGATGCCGTGGGTCAGGCGCAGCGGCTCCCACACGCGGTCCACCAGGACGGGGTCGTCGAGCTTGACCGCGTGCGCCAGCGCGAGCAACGCCGGGTCCCAGCGGCCCTCGTCCACCGGCGCCGCCACCGCGCTACACCCCCAGCGCCGCGTCCAGGTCGGCGGTGATCCGCTCGGCCGCGTGCGCCCAGTTCTCCCGCAGGTGGTTGCCCGCGAAGTGCAGGCCCAGCACCGACCGGCCGTCGCCGTCGAGGTCGACCAGCGCCGACCCGGAGTTGCCGCCCAGCGTGCTGATGTCGTGGGTGAGCACCCAGCCCTTCGGGTCGTGGGCCACCTCGCCGGCGCTCGCCATGATCGCGCCCGGCGCGAGCCGCTTGAAGCTGCGCACGCCCGCGAAGATGCTCGCGAACAGGTCCGGCGAGGTCGAGCCGCCGGGGTAGCCGACCAGGTAGACGCCGCGCCCACGGGTGGCCAGGCCGCCGCGGCTGACCGGGTCGTCACCGCGCGCCACCCGCACCGGGGCCGGGAACGGCCTGCCGGGCACGGGTTCCAGCTCCAGGATGGCGAGGTCCAGGCCGCCGAAGTTCAGGTCCGGGAAGTCGGGGTGCCGAGTGCCCGCGCCGCCCTCGCGTCCGACCGCGACGACCCGGCGGATCGGGAACCGGCGCTCGGGCAGCGGACCGCCCACCTCGTGTCCGAAGTGGACGGACACGCCGGTCTTGAGCCGCCCCTGGAACCGGCCGTCCGCGCGCACGCCGCCGGGCGCGATCGCCTGGAGGACGTGGAAGTTCGTCGCCACGAGACCATCGCCGACGACCCACGCCGTGCCCTGGTAACCCAGCGTGGCCTCGGGTGACGGGTCGTCCACACGCCCCACCGACCGGCACACGTCCCGCACGGCGTCCGACACCCGGGACAGCTGCGCGGCGAACAACCCGAGCGAGGGTGCTCGCAGGTCCACGAAGTCGTCCTCGACGAACAGCACGGGCCGCGACCCGTCCGCCCGCACGACCGCCTCCAGCCCGGACAGCTCCGTCTCGCCGAGGGACGCGTCGCCGCCGTCGCCGTAGAGCCTGCTGAGGGCCTCGTTCGCGTTGCCGAGCAGGGCGCGCTTGGCGTCCGCGTCGGCCGGCACCCCGGTCTTCTTCTCCACCCAGGCGATCTCGGCCTGGAGCCGGTCCAGCAGCTCGGGCTTGGGCGGCGGGGTGCCGGGCGCGGCCCCGGCGTTCTCCAGCCGAGCCGCGCCCCGACCCTGGCCCAGCAGGTGGAGGTAGTTCCTGGCGTCGGTCATGGCGTCACCCGCAGTCGTGTGGTCATGGCGAGGACCTCCTGCCGTCACGGCTTGTGACTCGCCGTCACTACAGTCCTCGCCACGTCCACCCGACGTATTACCTCTGGCCTAACACGTTCACCCTTTCGGGCGAACCTACGGTGCCTCCATCGCGCCGGTCATGATCGCCACCGCGTCGGACATGGACACCGACTTCGGGTCCACGACCGCCTTGCGCCGACCCAGCCGCTGGATGTGGATGCGGTCGGCCACCTCGAACACGTGCGGCATGTTGTGGCTGATCAGGATGACCGGCAGGCCCCGGTCGCGGACCTGGAGGACCAGGTCGAGCACCGCTCGGGACTCGCGGACGCCCAGCGCGGCGGTCGGCTCGTCCATGATCACCACCCGACTGCCGAACGCGGCGGCCCGGGCCACCGCCACGGCCTGCCGCTGCCCACCGGAGAGTGTCTCCACAGCCTGGCCCGGGTTCTGGATGGTCATGATGCCCAGCGCATCGAGCTGACGGCGAGCCTCCTCGCGCATCCCGGACCGGTCGAGCATCCGGAACACCGAGCCCAGCACGCCCTTGCGACGGCGCTCCCGACCCAGGAACAGGTTCGAGGCGATGTCCAGCGACGGCGAGACCGCCAGCGACTGGTGCACGGTCTCGATCCCCGCCCGCCGGGCGTCGATGGGGTTGCCGAACGCCACGGGCTGCCCGTCCACCAGGATTTCGCCCTCATCGGGCACCAACGCCCCGGACAGGGCCTTGATCAGGCTCGACTTGCCCGCGCCGTTGTCGCCGATCACGGCGAGGATCTCGCCCGGCAGCAGTTCCAGGTCCGCGCCCGCCAGCGCCGTCACCCGGCCGTACCGCTTGACCAGGCCACGGGCCTCCAACACCGGTGTGGTCATGCCTTCACCTTCCGGATCCACTGGTCCAGCGAGACCGCGACGATGATCAACACACCCACAGCCATCGTCTGCCACAGCACGTCCACCCCGGCCAATGCGAGGCCGTTGCGGAACACGCCGACGATCAGCGCGCCCAACAGCGAGCCGATGATCGCGCCGCGCCCACCGAACAACGAGGTCCCGCCGATCACCACTGCGGTGATGGAGTCGAGGTTGTCCAACTGACCCGCCTGCGGGCTGGCCGAGGCGATCCGGCCGATCAGCACCCACGCCGCCAGCGCATACATCAGCCCGGCGGTGGCGTAGACGCTGAGCAGGACGCGGCCGGTGCGGATGCCGGACAGGCGGGAGGCTTCGGCGTCGTCGCCGGTGGCGTAGACGTGCCGTCCCCACGCGGTGTTCTTCAACGCGAACGCCATCGCGGCCACCAGCAGCACCATCATGATCGAGCCGTAGGTGATGCGGGTGCCGCCCACCGTGAAGGTCTGGCCCGTCCACAGCAGCAGCTTCGGCATGTCCGTGCCGCGGATGGTGGCGCTGGAGGAGTACCAGAGGTTCAGCGCGAAGAACACGTTCAGCGTGCCCAGCGTGACGATGAACGGCGGCAACTTCAGCCGCGTCACCAACAATCCGTTGAGCAGACCGCACAGCGTGCCGACCAGGAAACCCAACAGCAGCGCGGGAACACCGGGCAGCCCGGTGTCCGCCGCAACCTTGGCCATCACGATCGAGGTCAGCACCATGATCGCGCCGCAGGACAGGTCGATGCCGGCGGTGAGGATGACGATCGTCTGACCGACCGCCAGAGTCCCGACGACCGCGACCTGTTGCAGGATCAGGGAGATGTTGCCCGGGGTCAGGAAGCGCTCGGACAGCAGGGCGAACACGATCACCGCGACCAGCAGCACGACGGCGGGGCCGATGGTGGCCTGTGCGTGCAGCAGGTGCTGGAGGCGGGTCAGCGGGGACCGGTGGGTCTCCGGCGCGCTCACGGGGTCGGGTTTGGACAACGTCGTCGACATGCTCAGCCCCAGCAGTTCTGGAGGCCCCACGCGGAGTCCTTGGACTCCACGCCCTCGGCCGCCTGGTCGGTGATCAGGGTGACGCCGGTGTCCACGAAGTCCTTGCCCGCGGTGTTCTGCGGCTTGGTGCCGTCCTTGGCGAACTTCGCGATCGCCTCCACACCCAACTGCGCCATCTTCAACGGGTACTGCTGCGCCGTCGCCCCGATGACACCGGCCTTCACGTTCTGCACACCCGGGCAGCCGCCGTCCACCGAGACGATCGTGACGTCCTTCTCCTTACCCGCCGCCTTCAACGCCTCATACGCACCCGCCGCCGCCGGCTCGTTGATCGTGTACACCAGGTTGATGCCCGGGTCCTTCTGGAGCAGGTTCTCCATTGCCGTCCGACCACCGGAGGGGTCGCCGTCGGTGACGTCGTGGCCCACGATCCGCGGGTCGGACTCGTCACCGATCTTCTTCTTGTCCTTCACATCCACGCCGAAGCCTTCCAGGAAGCCCTGGTCGCGCTGCACGTCCACCGACACCTGGTTCGGGTTGAGGTCGAGCAGGGCGATCTTGGCCTGCTTGCCCTCCTTGGCGAACTTCGCCTTGGCCCACTGCCCGATCAACAACCCGGCCTGGTAGTTGTCCGTGGCGAAGGTGGCGTCCGCGGCATTGGCGGGCTCGAGTTGGGTGTCCAGGGCGATGACCAGCAGACCGGCCTGGCGGGCCTTGTCCACCGAGGGCACGATCGCCTTCGAGTCGTTCGGGGTGAGCAGGATGCCCTTGGCGCCGGCCCCGATGAGGTTCTCGATGGCGTCGACCTGGGACTGGTTGTCGCCGTCCTGCTTGCCCGCGAAGGACTGCACCGTCGCGCCGGTCGACCCGGCGGCCTGCTGGGCGCCTTCCTTCATCTTCACGAAGAACGGGTTGGTGTCGGTCTTGGTGACCAGTCCGACGAGGGTCGCCCCGCCGCCGGTGGTGGATCCTCCGTTGTCCCCGCAGGCGACCAGTGCCAGCAGAGCGGCCGAGGCCAGCGCGGTGCGCTTGGCGGTCGAACGCGCCATGTCTCCTCCTACGTCAACGTTGACGTAACCAGTCGTGGAGCGTGATCAGGGTGTTTGTGGACTGGTTACGGGGTCGGGGCTTCCCTTGAGTCATCGTTGACGCTAGCTTCGTGGCCGAAGTCACGACAAGTTGCCGTTACGCAAGCGTTACCCGGGGTGGAGCAGCATGGATCAGCGCCGCGAGCCGACGATGCGGGACGTCGCCGCACTCGCCAAGGTCAGTGTCAAGACCGTCTCGCGAGTCGTCAACGGGCTGCCCGGCGCGGGTCCCGAGGTCGTGGAACGGGTGCGCGCGGCGGCCCGGACCCTCGGTTACCGACCGAACCTGACCGCGAGCAGCCTGCGCCGGTCCGACAAGCGCAGTGCCACCATCGGGGTGCTGTTCGAGGACCTGTCCAACCCGTTCGACTCCGCGCTGCTGCGCGCGGTGGAGGACCGGGCGCGGCAGAACGGCGTGCTGGTGCTGGCCGGCAGCAGCGAGGACGAGCCGCACCTGCAACGCGAACTGCTCGAGTCGCTGGCGACCCGCCGCGTGGACGGCATGGTCGTGATGGCCGTGGGCGGGCACCAGGACGCACTCCAGCAGGAACGCGAACGCGGGACGCCGATGGTGCTCGTCGACCGCCCACCCACCTTCGGCGGCACAGACAGCGTCACCACCACCAACCGCGACAGCTCCCGCGAGGCCGTGCTGCAACTGGCGTCGTTCGGGCACCGGGACATCGCTTTCCTGGGCGACCGGCAGACCCTCTGGACCAGCCAGGAGCGCTACACCGGCTACCTGGAGGGCCTCGCCCACGCCGGCCTCAAGCTGCGCGAGGACCTGGTCCGCACCGACCTCAAAGGCCCGGACGCGGCCGAGCGGGCGACCGCGGAACTGCTCGACCGCGACCCCCGCCCGACCGCCTTGTTCACCGCGCAGAACCTGGTCACCGTAGGCGCCATGCGCGTGCTCCGAGCCCGTGACCTGCACCAACGAGTGGCCCTGATCGGCTTCGACGACTTCCCTCTGGCCGACATGCTGCACCCGGCCGTGACCGTGGTCCGCCAGGACGTCCCCGCTCTGGGCCGCAAGGCCGCGGAGCTGGTCTTCGCCCGCATCGAGGGCGACACGACCCCACCCGTGCACGCGGTCGTCCCCGCGACCTTGGTGCGCCGTGGCTCGGGCGAGATCCGCCCCGACTAGATGATGGTGCGCCCGCCGTCGACCATCAGCGTCGCGCCGGTCATGTAGCTGGACCGCGGCGAGGCCAGGAACAACACCACTTCGGCGATCTCCCGCACGTCGGCACTGCGACCCAGCAGGGTCGACTTCGCGACCTGCTCGGCCGCCTCCGCGTTGGTGGCGAGGACGGTCTCGGTAGCCACCGGTCCAGGCGAAACAGCGTTGACCCGAACCCCCTTGAACTCCGCCGCCCAGGTCCGGGTCAACGACTCGACCGCGGCCTTGGTGGCGCTGTAGACCGCCGCACCCGGCAACCCGACCGCGGTCGCCGCGGTGGAGATGTTGACGATGCTCCCCGCCCCCTTCGCCGCCATCTTGGGCGCAAGCGCGGCGGTCAGGAAGAACAACGCCCGGACGTTGAGGTCGAACAGCAGGTCGTAGGTCTCCACCGACTGCTCCGCCGTAGCCGCGAACGGAAAAATCCCGGCGTTGTTGACCAACACATCCACCTCCCCCACCTCCTCGGCCAACCGCCGCACGTCCCCGAGCTCAACCAGATCCGCCCCCACGAACCGCGCCACACCCCCATCCCCTTCGATCTCCCGCACCACGTCGTCCCCTCGCTCGGCACTGCGCCCGGCACTGCGCCCGGTGACAACCACTTCGGCCCCAGCGGCAGCAAGAAGACGCGCAGTCTCCCGCCCGATCCCCGCCGTGCTGCCAGTGACCAGCGCAACCTGCCCCTTGAGCTCCATGCCCACCCCAATGTTCGATGTTCGGTGACTATCGAACATCAACGTAGCGCCGATCGTTCGATGTTCGCAAACCATCGAACAAGCTAAGATCGAGGCGTGCGCCACAAGGACACGGACCCACCCGTCGAGCAACTCCACCTGCCCGACGTCATGGCAGCCCTCAGCGACCCCACACGCCTGGGCCTGGTCCGCGCGCTAGCAGACGGCGAGGAACGCAACTTCGGAGCCTTCTGCGCCCCAGTGGCAAAGTCCACCTTGAGCCACCACCTGCGCACCCTGAGAGCGGCAGGCATCGTCCACAGCCGAACCGAAGGCACCCGCTGCTACCTACGCCTACGCAGAACAGACCTGGACACCCGCTTCCCACACCTACTGGACGCAGTCCTGACGGCAGCCACCCAAGACGCCATAGGCACCCACGTAACCCTCCAACCCCACAACGACTAGACAACACACCCACACAACCATCCGCAGGCCGCCAACGCCCGAAGGGCGCGCTCTTCGAAGTAGCTCGCGCAGCAGACCTCCCAACTTGGGTTTCTTCCGTCATCCTTGGCGGCCTGCCCGCCGGCGAGGCTCTTTTCAAGATCTTTGAACGCAACGCTTCGCTCTCAAGACGAACGCGCTTCGCGCTCTCAAAACAAAAGAAGCGCTCGCCGCGCGGCAGGCCCCCGGGGAGGGAAGGGCGTCGGTT
>NZ_JBBEGC010000185.1:0-11078 GCF_037401995.1 Saccharothrix sp. CCNWYY140 | reverse complement strand
GGTGGGGGAACCGAGGCCCTCCACTTGTAGGTAACACCTACCGCGCGCTCCGCGCGCGAACCACCGCGCTGCGCGCGCCGAAAAGCCTGAGGCGCACCGCCGCACTGTCGCGGCGGTGCGCCTCAGTTCTCACTTCGTCATGGTGTGGTCAGGTCGAACTTCCGCACCGTGACCGATCCACCCAACGCCTGGGTGGCGTGGTTGAAGATCCCGAAGCGGTACCCCATGAAGAACTGCCACGCGTTGTTCAACGTCAACGCCGAGCCCAACGGCGTGAAGTTCACGCCGTCGGTGCTGTACGAGAACCGAGCCTGACGCCCGCTCCCCGGCCTGATATCAGCGTTGGCCCGCAACCAGATCCGCCCACCACTAACCGCCGCACTAGCTATCTCGCTGCCCGTACTGGTGGTGTTCCAGTTGCCGTCCATGCTCAACCCGTTGGTCATCACCACCCGGGTTGTGCCGTTGTCGCGCTTGACGCCGATCCACGCCGACGACTGCCGCAGCATGGCCAACCCGCTTCGGTCGCCATCCCGCATCGTGCTGTAGTCCAGCTCGATGGTCGCCGTCGACGTCGGCCCCTGGATGCGGTGGGTCAGCGTATTCCTTGCTGCGTACAGGTCGTTCGTCACGCTCGCGGTGGAGAGCTTCAACCCGTTGCTCACGGTGTACTTGCTGTTGTCCGGGTTGTGGTTCCACTCCCACTGCGGGCCCAGGGCCGGTCCGGTGAAGGTATCGGAGCCGACCATCGGCTTCACCTGCCTGGGGGGTGCGGGCAGGTTCGGCTTCGGGTAATTGGTGCCCCACGTCCCGTTGACGGTCTGGAGTACGGGCCAGCCGTCAGCGGTCCACGTGATCGGGGCCAGGGCCGGCATCCGGCCGCCGGGGTACGCGTCGACGAAGGACATGTAGTACCAGTCGCCGTTCTGCGTCTGCACCAAGCCGCCCTGGTGCGGCACGCCGCCGCCGGGGATCGGGCCCGGCAGGTCCAGCAGGACCTGGCGCATCGTGTACGGGCCGAAGGGGCCGTTGTCGGACTTGAGCACGTACTGGCCGTTCGCGGGCCTGGTCAGCCAGATGTAGTAGCTGTTGCCGCGCTTGTAGAAACGTGCGCCCTCCAGCGTGCCGACGTTGGACGGGGTCTGGAACACCTGTTGGGCGCGGACCTGGCTGCGGCCGTCGGGCGACAGCTGGGCCACGCTGATGGTGGTGTTGCCGTAGGCGATGTACATGGTGTCGTTGTCGTCGATCAACATGCCGGCGTCGTAGTAGCAGTTGTCGATCTGGGCGTGTCGGGTCCACGTCCCGTCGACGGCCGACGCCGTGTAGATGTACGTGTCGTTGAAGTCGATGCAGCCGGCCCAGTAGAAGGTGCTGTTGCTGCGCCGGTAGTTCAGCGTCGACGCCCAGACGCCGTCCACGTACGCATGTCCACCGGTGAGGCTGTACTTGGACCCGAAGTCCAGCGACGGCACCGAGTGGCCCGCGTACTCCCAGTTCACCAGGTCGTACGAGCGCAGGATCGGCGCGCCGGGGGAGTAGTGCATGGTGGACCCGGACATGTAGTACGCGTCGCCCACGCGGATGATGTCGACGTCGGCGAAGTCCTGCCACACCACCGGGTTGGTGTACTGGGTGCCCGGTGTGGTGCCGCCGATCTTCACCAGTTGCCACTGCTGGTTGGCACCGCCCCAGTCGCTGTACTGCACGACGTTCGCCCCGTCCGCCGTCGAGGCGCCCTGCACCTCGACGGCTTTGTTGCTGTTGCGGTTGATCAGGCGCACGTACCCGCCGTCCGAGTCGGCCAGACGGAACTGCTGGTTGTTGCCGTTGTGGTCGGACCACTGGATGACGGCGGCGCCGTCGGCGGTGGACGCGCCGTTCACGTCCAGGACCTTGCCGGAGTGCTTGGACTTGAGCCGGTAGTAGCCGCCGCCGGAGTCGACGAACTGCCACTGCTGGTTGGCGCCGTCACTGCGGCCCCACTGCGTGATGCGGGCGCCGTCGTTGGTGGCGGAGTTGTACAGGTCGAGGGCCTTGCCGCTGTTGCGGTTCACCAGCACGTACCACGCGGTGGTGTCCACGGTGGCGGCGGAGCCCGGTGTCGTGCCCAGTGCGACCAGCACGCCGCTGAGCAGCGTGACGACCGCGACGGCTGCACCGGTCGCCCTTCGTCGTCTGGTGGGGGAGTGGCCTGGCTCGGCCATGAGCGCTCCTTCGATCGTCGGTGATCATCGGACCGCGACGCCCCGGACGAGGGCGTCGGCGACACGGTGGTGCGCCAGGGCGAGCACCGCGACCACCGGTGCGGTGATCAGCAGCGCGCCCGCGCACAGCAGTGGCACGTCGGTGCCCCAACGGCCCTGGAAGGCGTCCAGCGCGCCCGCGGCCGTCCGGCGCAGCGGGTCGTCGACCAGGACCAGGGCGAACAGCAGGTGGTTCCACGTCCACACGCACAGCAGCAGCGCCAGCGACCGCAGCGCGTCACCGGCGAGCGGCAGGTGCACGCGGCGCAGCACGGTCCACGGGCCGGCGCCGTCCACGCGGGCGCAGTCGGCCAGCTCGACGGGCGCGGAGGCGAAGTGGGCGCGCATCCAGACGATCCCGAACGGCAGGTGGGCGGCGATCAGCGCCAGCGCGAGCCCGGCGGTGGTGTCGAGCAGCCCGAGGTCGCGGACCTGGTGGTACAGCGGCAGGACGACGGCCTCCCGGGGCAGCACGAGCCCGACCAGGAACAGCGCCGACACCACCCGCCGACCCGGGAACGGCAGCCGCGCCAGCCCGTACCCCGCCAGCGCCGCCAGCACCAGGACCGCGGGCACGACGGCGAGCACGACCACCCCACCGGACACCAACGCCCGGTCCACCCGCGCCGAGCGGAACGCCAAGGTGAAGTTCGACCAGTGCGGGTCCTGCGGCCACGTCAGGCCCGGGGGATAGGTCCCAGGCGGGTGCAAGGCGGTCACCAGCAACTCCGCCAACGGCAGCAGGGTGACGGCGGCCAGCCCGACGCGCACGAGCGCCTTCACCGCGACCACCGCAGGACCGGCCCGACCACACCGAGCACCAGCACCACCAGCAGCACGGCCAACGCCGACGCCACCCCGACCGCGCGCTCGGTGAACGCCAGGTGGAACACCTCCAGCGCGGGCACGGCCGTCGCGCCGCCGGGACCGCCGCGCGTGGTCACGTACACGACGTCGAAGCTCGACAGCGCCGCCAGCGACGTGATCACCACGCAGACACCGATCTCGCGCCGCACACCCGGCAGGGTCACCGCGCGGAACTCCCGCCACCGCCCGGCCCCGTCCAGCCGGGCGGCCTCGTACAGCGCGGGGTCCAGCCGCCGCACGCCCGCCGACAGCAGCAGCGCGCACAGCCCGACCAGCGCCCACGCTCCGATCACGCCCACCGCCGCCAACGCGGTCGAGGAGTCGCCCAGCCAGGCCCGTGTCACCCCGCCCAACCCGACGGCCTCCAGCGCGCGGTTCACTGCACCGGTCGAGGACAGCAGCACGCTCCACGCCAGCCCCGCCGCGACCGGCGGCACGGCCTGCGGCAGCACCAGCACCAGCGCCGACCCCGGCCGCACGACAACCGCCAGTGCCAAGCCGAGCACGACCGGACCGGCCGCGAACACCACCACCAGCAGCAGCGCGTTCACCAGCGGCCGGCGCAGGTCGGGATCGGTGAGCACGGCCGCGTAGTTGTCCCACCCGACCCACGTCGAGGGGCCGACGCCGTCCCACCGGTACAGCGAGTACTGGGCCACCAGCGCCAGCGGGCGCAGCACGAACACCCCGTACACGGCGAGCGCGGGGAGCACGAACAGCCAGCCGGCCAGGCGGGTGGTCACCGGGTCAGCCCCCGGTCTGGGTCAGGTAGTCGGCCTGCACCCGGCGCAGCAGCTCCTCGGGGGTCAGCTCGCCGGCCGCGAGCCGTTGCAGTTGCGGGGTCCAGCTCTTGGCGTAGATGGCGCCGGTGGCGTTGGCGATGAAGTCCATCGCGGTGTCGTGCGCCAGCACCTCGTCGGTCGCGGCGAAGGTGGCGGCGGTGACCGAACCCGGCTCGACCGGCCAGGACGACTCCGGCGGGCCCAGCGGCCTCGCGCCGCCGACGCGCACGACGGTGCTCCGGGCGGTCGGGTCGGTGGTGGCCCAGTCCAGGAACGCCGCCGCGCAGTCCGGGTGCTGGGCGCGGGCGGGGATGACGAAGGTGGGGGGACCGGCCATCGCCGCGCGCGGTGCGCCGGCCCGCAGCGGCGGCATGAGGAAGAAGCCGACGCGGCCGGGCATGCGGCGGTCCAGCGTGCCGGACTCCCAGTCGCCGTTGACCATGAACAGCGCCTGCCCGGAGGTGAACCGGTCCACCATGCGGGCGTAGTCCGTGGCGTTGAGGTCGGCGTCGAAGTAGCCGGCGGCGAGCCAGCGCGCGAGGTGCCGCGCGGCTTCGGTGTTGGCCGGGGTCTCGATGGTCGCGCCGGGGCGTTGGAACGTCCAGTCGTCTATGGACCTCGGAGACCCGTAGGAACCCATGAGGCTTTGCAGGGGGAACGTGAGGCCGCCGGTCGCGCCGCCGTTGAACCCCGCGATCGGGGTGACACCCGCTTGCCTCGCGCGGGCGAGGGCGTCGTCCAACTCGGCCAGGGTTTCGGGTTCCCGCACACCGATCCGCGCGGCGAGGTCCTTGTTGTAGAAGACGCCGGTGACGCTGGTGGACAGTCCGGTCGCGTACAGCGGTCCTTCGCCTCGCGGCCGTCCACCGGGGGCCACGCGCAGCGGGCGGGTCTGGGAGTCCGGCCTGCGGTCCCAGCCCAGGGCGCGGGCGTAGCCGTCGAGGTCGCGCAGGAGCCCCGCTCGCACCACTTCGGACACTTGCGGGAGTCGCATGATGTCCGGGGGATCGTCGGCGAGCACGCGGGGCGCGTTGCGGGTGAGGACGTCGAACTGCTCTTCGCGGATGTCCCACGTGACGTTCGGGTGCTGCCGGGAGAACTCCTCGGCGAGTGCTTTCGCCAGCGGGAAACCGGTTTCGAACCGGGCCTTCACCATCACCGGGTCCGTGCCGCACCCCGGTGCCACGGGTAAGTCCACAGTGGATTGAATCGGTCCACCGGGCGCGGTGCAGCCGACCGCCAACAGTGTCAGCACGACGAGAACTTTGCCGGCGCGATGGGACATCCAGGTCTCCTCGTCGCCTGCTAAACCGTGTTAGCTTGTCGGCTCGGGCGATTGCCCGCTCGTCGAGAGGCGGGTCTGGGGTGGGACGCAGACGGGTGACACTGGCCGATGTGGCCGAAGCGAGCGGCGTGTCCGCGACGACCGCGTCGCTGGTCCTGAGTGGACGCGCGCGCGAGTTGCGCATCTCCGAAGAGGCCGAGCGCCGGGTGAAGGCGACCGCGAACGAGTTGGGCTACCGCCGCAACACGTTGTCGGTAGGCCTGCGCACCGGGCGGTCGCAGACGATCGGCTTCGTCTCCGACACCGTGGCGTCCTCCGACCTGGCCGGCGGCATGATCGAGGGCGCGGTCGAGGCGGCGCACAAGCGCGGGTTCCTGGTGTTCGTCGGCGAGTCCGGCGGCGACCCGGCGGTCGAGCGCGCGCTGGTGGAGACCATGCACGACCGCCGCGTGGACGGGATCGTGTTCGCCGCCATGTACACCAGGGCGCTCGCGCTGCCCGACGGCCTGCACGACGGGCCGGCCGTGCTGCTCAACGCCACGCCGGCGTCCCGCTCGACGGTGCACTCCGTGCTGCCCGACGAGGTGGGCGCGGGCCGGTCGGCCGCGCAGGTCGTCGTCGACGCCGGGCACCGCGCCGGCGTGCACCTGATCGGCGCGGGGCCGGGCCTGGAGGACATCCCGCCCAACAGCACCGCCGCCGTGGAACGACTCGTCGGCATGCACGAGGTGTTCCAGGCCGCGGGCATCGAGGTGGTCAGCGCGCACCGGTGTCCCAAGTGGATGCCCGAGGACGGCTACACCGCGACGCGGGAGGTGCTGCGGCGCCACCGGCCCCGGATGCTGGTGTGCTTCAACGACCGGCTGGCGTTCGGGGCCTACCAGGCGCTCGCCGAGGCGGGCCTGTCCGTGCCGGACGACGTCTCCGTGATCGGGTTCGACGACCATCCCATCGCCTCCTGGCTGCGTCCGCGGTTGACCACGGTCGCCCTGCCGCACCACGACCTGGGCGTGCGGGCGGTCGAGGTCCTGCTGGGGCTGTTCGAACGGCGCCGGCGCGGCAACCGGACCCCCGTGGTCCACCGGGTCCCGATGCCGGTGCGCGTGGGCGGTTCGGTCGCGCCGCCGCGCGCCGGGAACGCTTAGCCTGTCGGCTCCATGTCGAGACCTCCCGGGCAGGGGTGTGGTGCGGACGGCAGTGTGCCGGCTGTTGTTCACGCTCACAAGAACTTGCGCAAATATGGTCGAAACGTGGGTCGCAGGGGGTGCGTGCTGAAGTGAGCGCTCACAAGTTTAGCTTTGACCGGCTGTGATGGCGTGGTTACATTCCTGGAGTCGACGACGACACTGGGAGACTGCGATGCCCTTCCGACCCTGGACGGCGCTGCGCCGCGCCACCGTCGCGCTGGTCCTGGCCGCGACCGCCGCCACCGCACCCGGCCTCCCGGCCGTGCCCGGTCCTCCGGACGCGTCCGCCGCGCCCGGCAGCCCCGCGCTCAAACCGCCTCTTGGCTGGAACTCCTGGAACAGCTTCGGGTGCGGCATCACCGAAGCCCAGGTCCGCCAGGCCGCGGACGCGATGGTCTCCTCGGGGATGCGCGACGCCGGCTACCAGTACGTGGTGGTCGACGACTGCTGGTTCGACCCCCAGCGCGACGCCCAGGGCAACCTGCGGGCGCACCCGACGAAGTTCCCCAGCGGCATGAAGGCCCTCGGGGACTACATCCACGGCAAGGGCCTGAAGTTCGGCATCTACCAGGCCCCCAACGAGAAGACCTGCGCCCAGGGCGTCGGCACGTTCCCCGGGTCCACCGGCAGCCTGGGCCACGAGGCCCAGGACGCCCGGTCGTTCGCCTCGTGGGGCGTGGACTACCTGAAGTACGACTGGTGCTCCGGCAGCGGCACCCGGGACGAGCAGGTCGCCCGGTTCACGATCATGCGCGACGCCCTGCGCGCCACCGGCCGCCCGATCGTCTACAGCATCAACTCCAACAGCTTCCACGCGCCCACCGGGGACAAGTACAACTGGGGCGAGGTCGCCGACCTGTGGCGGACCACCGAAGACCTGTTGGACATCTGGCAGAACGGCAACACCAACAGCTACCCGATGGGCGTGGGCAACGTCCTGGACGTCACCGCCCCGCTCGCCGCCCAGTCCGGCCCCGGCCACTGGAACGACCCGGACATGCTGGTCGTCGGCCGCCCCGGCCTGACCCTCACCGAGTCCCGCTCGCACTTCGCGCTGTGGGCGCTGATGGCCGCGCCCCTCATGGCGGGCAACGACATCCGCACCATGTCCGCGGACGTCAGCGCGATCCTGCGCAACCCGCGCCTGATCGCCGTCAACCAGGACGCCCTCGGCGCGGGCGGTCGGCGGGTGCGCGACGACGGCAACACCGAGGTCTTCGCCAAGGCGCTGTCGGACGGCTCGGTCGCCGTCGGCCTGTTCAACCGGGGCAGCGGCACGGCCACCGTCTCCACCACCGCCGCCCAGATCGGCTTGTCCGGCACCGGTTTCACCCTGACCGACCTGTGGACCGGCGGCACGTCCTCCAGCTCCGGCACGATCTCCGCGAGCGTCCCGGCGCACGGCGTCGCGGCGTTCCGGGTCAGCGGCGGCAGCCCCCTCGCCGCCACCACCTCGCGCCTGCGCGGCACCGGTTCCAACCGCTGCGTCGACGTCGACAACGCCTCCACCGCCGCCGGCTCGACCGTCCTGATCTGGGACTGCCACACCGCCGCCAACCAGCTGTGGACCACCTGGGCCGGCGGTGAGGTGCGCGTGTTCGGCGACAAGTGCCTCGACGCCTACAACGGCGGCACCACCAACGGCACCCGCGTGATCACGTGGTCGTGCCACGGCCAAGACAACCAGCGCTGGACGTTGAACTCCGACGGCTCCCTGCGCAACACCCGCTCCGGCCTGTGCCTGGACGTCGAACAGGCCGCGACCGCGAACGGTTCGCGCCTGGTGCTGTGGACGTGCAACGGCCAGCCCAACCAGAAGTGGACCCGAGTGTGAAAACTCCCCTTTGGCGGCGGCGCGCCCTGACCGCCTTATCCGCGGCCACGTTGGTGGCGGCGGGCGTGGTGACGGCACTGCAAGCCGGCCCGGCCCAGGCCCTGGAGAACGGCGTGGCGCGCACGCCGCCGCTGGGCTGGAACTCGTGGAACACGTTCGGCTGCAACATCAACGAGACGTTGATCCGGCAGATGACCGACGCGATGGTGTCGTCGGGCATGAAGGACGCGGGCTACCAGTACGTCGTGGTCGACGACTGCTGGATGAACCCCAACCGCGACGCCCAGGGCAACCTGCAAGGCGACCCGACCCGGTTCCCCAGCGGCATGAAGGCCCTCGGCGACTACATCCACGGCAAGGGCCTGAAGTTCGGCATCTACCAGGCCCCGCTGGACAAGACGTGCGCCCAGTACTTCAACTCCTACCCCGGCGCGACCGGCGCCCAGGGCCACGAGGCCCAGGACGCCCGCCAGTTCGCCGCGTGGGGCGTGGACTACCTGAAGTACGACTGGTGCTCGCCCACCGGCTCTATGGATGATCAAGTGCGCGTGTTCGCCAAGATGCGCGACGCGTTGGCGGCCACCGGCCGTCCGATCGTCTACAGCATCAACTCCAACAGCATCCACGACAAGACCGGCCCGCGCCGCAACTGGGGCGACGTGTCGAACATGTGGCGCACCACCGAGGACATCACCAACAAGTGGGACACCGGGCAGACCAACGGCTACCCGATGGGCATCCAGAACATCGTCAACGTGACCGTGCCGATCGCCAACTACGCCCGTCCGGGCGGGTTCAACGACATGGACATGCTGGAGGTCGGCCGGGGCGGCATGACCGACACCGAGATGCGCAGCCACTTCGCGCTGTGGGCGATCCTGGCCTCGCCGCTGATCGCCGGCAACGACCTGCGCAACATGAACGCGGCCACGTCGACGATCCTGAAGAACAAGGCGCTCCTCGACATCAACCAGGACCCGCTGGGGTTGCAGGCGGTCCAGGTGTCCAACGACGGCACCCGCCGGGTGCTGGCCAAGCGGCTGTCCAACGGGGATGTCGCCGTTGCCCTGTTCAACCAGGGCGGCACCACCACGACGGTGAGCACGACGACCTCCGCCGTCGGCCTGGCGGGCACGTCGTTCGTCCTGCGTGACGCGTGGACCGGCGCCGAGAGCTCGTCCTCGGGCACGATCTCGGCCTCCGTCCCGTCGCACGGCACGGTCGTCTACCGGATCACCGCCTCCGGCGGCTCCACGACCACGACGACCACCACCACGACGACCACCACCACGACGACCACCACCACGCCGCCTCCGGCCGGCTGCCGGGTCACCGACACCGTCAACGCCTGGGGCAACGGCCTGACCTCGGACATCACCATCACCAACACCGGCACGACCACCGTCTCCGGCTGGTCGCTCGGCTTCACCCTCCCCGCCGGCCAGACCATCACCTCGGGGTGGAACGCCGAGTACACACCCAAGTCGGGCGCCGTGACCGCCCGCAACGTGTCCTACAACGGCACGATCGCCCCCGGCGCGTCGGTGGCCATCGGCTTCCAGGCCACCCACACCGGCAACTCCGGCAAGCCGGCCTCCTTCACCCTCAACGGAGCCGCCTGCACCACCGCCTGACCCTCCTCCCGGGCCCACCCTGACCGGCCCGCGCCACCCCTCGGACCCACCACGTCCGAGGGGTGGCGACTGCCCGCTCCCGCCGGACCCGTCATGCTTGTACCCGCAGACGGATCACGAGAAGGAGCAGGATGGTCACACTCGCCGACGTGGCAAGGCACGCGGGCGTGTCGTCCAGCACGGTCAGCTACGTGCTCAGCGGGAAGCGCACGATCTCCGAGGAGACCCGGCGCCGCGTCGAGCAGGCCGTGACGGAACTGGGCTACCACCCCAACGCCCGCGCGCGAGCCCTGGCCGCCCGCCGCTCGTACATCATCGCCTTGGTGGTGCCGCTGCGGTCGGAGAGCCACGACCCGACCATGATGGAGATCGCCACCACGGTCACCATCGCGGCCAGGCAGTACGGGTACGACGTCCTGCTGATCACCAACGACGAGGGCCCCGAGGGCGTGCGCCGGGTAGCCCTGAGCGGCCTGGCCGACGGCGTGATCCTCATGAACGTAGAACCGAACGACCCACGCATCCCAGTCCTGCACGAACAGGGCACCCAAGCCTCCCTAATCGGCCTCCCCGACACCCCCACAGGCTTGTCCTACGTAGACCACGACCACGCCACAGCCGGCGCCCTATGCGCCGACCACCTGGCCGACCTGGGCCACCGCGAGGTCGCCTTCATAACCCACCCCGACCACCAATCCCACCCCACCCTGACCGGCTTCCGCGACCGCGCAAAGCAACGAGCACTCCGCTTCGTCCACCGCACGTCAGAGGGCACCTACGGCAGCACAGCAGGCACCTACGCCCGAATCCTCGCCGACCGCCCCGACACCACCGCTTTCGTGGTCCAGAACGAAGCCGCCATCGGCCCCCTCCTAAACCTGCTACGCACCAGCGGCCGAACCGTGCCAGAGGACGCATCGGTCATAGCCCTGGGCCCCGCCCGCTTGGCCGAACAACACACCCCTCGCCTGACAGCGGTGTCCGGCCCGGACCAGGACTTGGGCAGAGTGGCAGTGGAGCAGTTGCTACGCAGACTCACAGCGGCGTCGCGGGGCGAACAACCGGTAGACGAACACGCGCTCCTCACCCCAGTCTTGACCATCCGCGAAAGCACCGGCCCGAAACCCTAAGCCAGCCAGGGACACACCCCCGACGCCCGCAGGGCGCGCTCTTCGAAGTAGCTCGCGCAGCAGACCTCCCGACTTGGGCTTCTTCCGTCATCCCCGTATGGCCTGCCCGAAGG
>NZ_JBBEGC010000184.1:0-11305 GCF_037401995.1 Saccharothrix sp. CCNWYY140 | reverse complement strand
GAAGCCCAAGTTGCGCTGTGTCCTCCTCGGTGGACTGCCGCTTGCCGGCTTCGCCGAAGAGCACGCGCTGCGCGCGATGGGGGGCGTGGGGTGGGGTGTGGGCTGGGTGTGGGTGGTCTGGCGTAGGTGGTCTGGTGGGGTGGGTGCCCGATTAGTCCAGATCGGGGTCACCAGGGAGAATGACCTCCACCGGGTGAACAACAGGAGGTCGTGTGGGTGGTGTGACGGCCTTCCTCGGCATCGGCGCCGCGGTTCTGCTGCTCTCCGTCATCGCGGTGCGGGTGTCGATTCGGCTTGGTCTGCCCTCGCTCCTGCTCTACCTCGGCATCGGTGTGTTGCTGGGGGAATCGGTGCTTGGCATCCAGTTCGACGATGCCGACCTCACGCGGTCGTTGGGGACGGCCGCGCTGGTGTTGATCCTCACCGAAGGTGGGTTGACCACTCGGTGGACTGCTGTGAAACCCGCGCTGGGGCTGGGGATCGCACTGTCCACAGTGTCCGTCGGGGTGAGCATCGGGGTCACGGGCTTTGCGTTGCACGAGCTGCTCGGGCTGGACTGGCGGACTGCCCTGCTGTGGGGAGCGGTGCTGTCGTCTACCGATGCGGCGGCGGTGTTCAGTGTGTTGCGTGGGGTGGGGGTTGGTAAGCGGCTGGTTGGTGCGTTGGAGCTTGAGTCGGGGATCAACGACGCTCCGGTTTACCTTGCGGTTGTTCTGCTTGCCTCGCCTGACCCGGTTACGTGGACCGCGCCGCTGCTGATGGTCTACGAGCTCGCCGCTGGTGGTGCGATCGGCATCGCGTTGGGGTGGCTCGGTGGGGCCGGGTTGAGGCGGGCGGCGTTGCCTGCGACTGGTTTGTATCCCTTGGCCACGGTGGCGGTGTGTCTGCTGGCCTATACAGCGGGTGACCTGGCGCATGCGTCTGGGTTCCTTGCCGTCTACACGGCTGCGTTGGTGTTGGGTAACGCTCGGCTGCCGCACCGGGCGGACACGTTGTCCTTCGCCGAAGGGCTGGGGTGGATCGCCCAGATCGGGCTGTTCGTGCTGTTGGGGCTGTACGCCTCGCCCGGCCGGCTGCTGGAGGCGCTGGTGCCGGCGCTGGTGGCCGGGGGTGTGTTGGTGTTGTTGGCTCGGCCGTTGTCGGTGCTGTGTGCGGCGTTGCCGTTTCGGGTGCCTTGGCGGGAGCAGGTCTTCATTTCGTGGTCGGGGTTGCGTGGTGCGGTTCCGATTGTGTTTGCGCTGATCCCCTTGATCCAGAACGTTCCTGGTGCGCAAGATCTCGTGGACGCCGTGTTCGTGCTGGTCGTGGTGTTGACGGTGGTGCAGGGGAGCACTCTGCCGTGGCTGGCGCGGTGGTTGAAGCTGGAGAAGTCGGGGGAGGCGCGGGAGGTCCAGGTCGACTCGTCCGCGCTGGATGAACTGGGCGCGGAGTTGCTTCAGGTGCGCATCCAGCGGGGCTCGAAGCTGCACGGCGTCTACCTCAGTGAGCTGCGGTTGCCGGTGGGTGCGTCGGTGAGCCTGGTGGTGCGGGGTGACGAGGGGTTCACGCCGCAGGCCACGACCCGGCTCCAGGAGTACGACCAGATGCTGGTCGTCTGCACCGAGAGCGCTCGCACCGCCACCGAGCAGCGCATCCGCGCGGTGGACCGGGCCGGTCGGTACGCGCGCTGGAAGGGCGACACCGGGCTCCCATGATGTGAACGCGGCTCGACTCGTCGTCGGCGGTGGGTTAACGTCGAGGCAAGGTCATGAGTGCCAGCGCGAAGCTCGGGCTAGCTGGCCGGCAACCCTCCTACCGCGGTGGGGTGCCCCCGATGAGGACCTGGCCTGGCGCGAAGGGCGTCGGGCAAGCGCGGGCCTCCCTCGACGGCAGCGGAGTCCGCCTGGACCCCCACCGGAGGGTGTCGTGACCGTCGCAGTCCCCGGATCCATCGCCGCTCTGCCCCGTGTCGTCGGCGCGTCGCTGCGCGTGCCGCTGGTGACCGGCGAGCGCGTCGAGTACGCCAACCTCGACCACGCCGCCAGCGCACCCTGTCTGGAGCAGGTGCGTGACGCTGTGGACGAGCTGCTGCCCTGGTACGCGAGCGTGCACCGGGGTGCGGGCTTCGCGTCCCAGGTGTCCACGCGGGTCTACGAACAGGCCCGGGACTCCGTGCGCCGGTTTCTGGGAGCCCGCACCGGCGACACCGTCGTGTTCACCCGCAACACCACGGACGCGCTGAACCTGCTGGCCAGGAGCTTGCCGCGCAGGACGGCCGTGGTGCTGTTCGACACCGAGCACCACGCGGCCCTGCTGCCGTGGCGTGGCCCGCACGTGCGGCGGTTGCGCACGCCGTCCAGTGCCGGTGAGGCCGTGGTGGCGCTGGACCGGGCGTTGCGGGAGGCGCCGGTCGGGCCTCGGCTGGTCGTGGTGACCGGCGCGTCCAACGTGACCGGCGAGGTGTGGCCGGTGGCCGAACTGGCCGCCGTGGCCCGGCGGCACGGCGCGCGGATCGCCCTGGACGCCGCCCAGCTCGCCCCGCACCGGCCGGTGGACCTCAAGGCCTTGGACGTCGACTACGCCGTGCTGTCCGGGCACAAGATCTACGCGCCCTTCGGCGCGGGCGTGCTGGTCGGGCGTGCGGACTGGTTGCAGGCCGCCGAGCCGTACCTGGTGGGTGGCGGCGCGACGGCCCGGGTCAGCGACCACGGCGACCGGCTCGGCGTGGCCTGGTCGGCGGTGCCCGAGCGGCACGAGGCCGGGTCGCCCAACGTGGTCGGCGTGCACGCCCTGGCCGTGGCCTGCGACGTGCTGGGCAGGCACTGGGAGCAGACCGTGGCGCACGAGCGGGAGCTGCTGGCCCGGCTGCGCGCCGGCCTGGCGACCGTGCCGGGGATCTGCGAGCTGGCGCTGTTCGGGACCGAGCACGACCGGGTCGGCGTGGTGAGCTTCGTGGTGCGCGGGCAGGACGCCGGTTTCCTGGCCGCCGCGCTGTCCGCCGAGCACGGCATCGGCGTGCGGGACGGTGCGTTCTGCGCCCACGTCGCCGTGCACCGGCTGACCGACGGCAACCGGGCGCTGCGCGCGTCGCTGGGCCTGGGCACGACGGTCGAGCACGTGGACCGGCTGGTGGCCGCGCTGCGGTCGCTGGTGGTCGAGGGGCCGCGCTGGGAGTACGAGGTCGTGGACGGCCGCTGGACCCCGGTGGACGACCAGCGCCCGCTCCCGCCGTTCCTGCGCTGAGGCCATGCTGGACAATGGCCCGGTGAGCACCGAGTCCAACGCCGAACCCGCCGAGCCCGAGGAGGTCGAGCAGCCGCCGACCGCCGAGCGGGCCGAGAGCGCCGCGCAGCCGCTGCCCGAGAAGCGGGTGCTGCTGCTCGCGCTGATCGCGCCGGTGGTCTTCGCGCTGGACCTGGTGACCAAGGTCATCGCGGTCCAGCAGCTGGAAGGCGAACCGCCGATCGAGCTGATGGGCGGCCTGGTCCACCTGTCCTTCCTCCGCAACTCCGGCGCCGCGTTCGGCATGGCCGAGGGCTACACCGTGATCCTCGCGCTGATCGCGTGCGGCGTGGTCGGGTTCATCCTGTGGATCGCCCGCAAGCTGCGGTCCGTGGGGTGGGCGATCGGCCTCGGGCTGGTGCTGGGCGGCGCGCTGGGCAACCTCGCCGACCGGATCTTCCGGGGGCCGGGGCCGCTGCGCGGGCACGTCGTGGACTTCATCTCCGTGGTGGAGCCCTACGGGACGTTCTTCCCGGTGTTCAACGTGGCCGACTCCGCCATCTGCGTGGGCGGCGCGGTGATCGTGCTGATGGCGATCATGCAGCGCGACTACGACGGCACCCGCGTGGAGAAGAAGTCGCCGGAGAAGAAGGCATGAGCGGCTACCGCACGCTGCCCGTCCCCGACGGGCTCGACGGGATGCGCGTCGACGCCGGCCTGGCCAAGCTGCTGGGCCTGTCCCGCACCGCCGTCGCGGCGCTGACCGAGTCCGGGGACGTCGTGCTGGACGGGCGTCCGGCGGGCAAGTCCGACCGGCTGGTCGCGGGCGCGTGGCTGGAGGTCACCCTGCCCGAGCCGGAGCGGCCGGTGCAGGTCCAGGCCGTGCCGGTGGAGGGCCTGATCGTCCTGCACGAGGACGACGACGTGATCGTGGTGGACAAGCCGGTCGGCGTGGCCGTGCACCCCAGCCCGGGGTGGACCGGTCCCACGGTGGTCGGCGGCCTCGCGGCGGCGGGCGTGCGGATCGCCACGTCCGGCGCGGCCGAGCGGCAGGGCGTGGTGCACCGGCTCGACGTCGGCACCACCGGCGTGATGGTCGTCGCCAAGAGCGAGCACGCGTACTCGGCGCTCAAGCACGCATTCAAGGAGCGGACCGTCGAGAAGCTGTACCACGCGCTGGTGCAGGGCCACCCGGACCCGATCCGGGGCACCATCGACGCGCCCATCGACCGGCACCCCAAGCACGACTACAAGTTCGCCGTGATGGCCAACGGCAAGCCCAGCATCACCCACTACGAGGTGGCCGAGGCGTTCCGCGCCGCGTCGCTGCTGGACGTGCACCTGGAGACCGGGCGCACCCACCAGATCCGGGTGCACTTCTCGGCGCTGCGCCACCCGTGCGTGGGCGACCTGACCTACGGGGCGGACCCGGTGCTGGCCAAGCGGCTGGGCGTGACCCGGCAGTGGCTGCACGCCCGGACGCTCGGGTTCCACCACCCGGCGGACGGCCAGTGGGTCGAGTTCACCAGCGAGTACCCGGCGGACCTCGAAGGCGCGCTGGAGATCCTCCGCGCGGAGGGCTGACCTCCCCCGATCACCGCCTCCCGGCACAGGTCGCGTTCGCGTAACGTTCGGATCAACGGCCGGGACCACCAGGGGGAGGTACGTGTGGTGTCCACGCAGTACGGCGACGCCGATCTCACGCCGCCGCAGGGCTTCGCGCGTCCGGAGGACCCGGACGGCTTCACCGTGGCGCCGGCGGTGATCGGCGGCGACCTCCCCGAGCCCCCACCGGCTCCCGGCCCGGCCAACCCCGGCCCTGCACATGCAGGTCCGGAGCACGCCGGCCGTTACGCCGGTCCGGAGCAGGCGGGCAGGCCGTACCCCGGTCCGCAGCACGCCGGTCCTTATGCCGGTCCTGAGCACGCCGGCCAGCCGTACCCCGGCCAGCCCTACGGCGGTCCGCCTCCCGGGCCGCAGTCGGACCGGTCGGAGCCGCCCGCGAAGCGGTCGTTCCTGGGCAAACTGCTGCGCCGGAACGGGTGACCGGGCGCACCCCGGCGGCCGGCGGTTCGTCCACCACCCGGTAGCCGGCGATCGGAACCGGGGGGAGCGACCCATGAGGACCAGGCTGATCCTCCTGCTCGGCGCGCTGTGCCTGCTGGGGCCGCTGTCCATCGACACCAACCTGCCCGCGTTCCCGGCCATCGCCCGGGAGTTCGGCGCGACCGAGTCGCAGGTCCAGCTGTCGCTGACCACGTTCATCATCGGCATGTCGCTCGGCCAGCTGGTCGTGGGCACGCTGTCCGACTCGTGGGGACGCCGCCGTCCGCTGCTGTTCGGGGTCGTCCTGTACGTCGTGGTCTCGCTGGTGTGCGCGGTGGCGCCGTCGGCGGGGGCGCTCGCGGCGTTGCGGCTGGTGCAGGGGTTCGCCGTGGCGTTCGGGTTCGTGCTGGCCCTGGCGATCGCCCGGGACCGGTTCGAGGGGCTGGCGATGGCCCGGTTCATGTCGCTGCTGATGATGACCAACGGACTGGGACCGGTGTTGGCCCCCGTCCTGGGCGGGCAGCTCCTGCGGTTCACCACCTGGCGGGGCACGTTCGTCGCGCTGGCGCTGGTCGCGGTGGTGCTGCTGGTGGTGCTGGTGGTCGCCCTGCCGGAGACCCTGCCGCCGGAGCGCCGCAGGCCGGCCCACCTCTCGGCGACGACCCGGGCGTTCGGCGTGCTGCTGGCCGACCGGGTGTTCCTGGGCTACGCGCTGGCGTCGGCCCTGTCGCTGGGCGCGCTGTTCGGGTACGTGGCCGGGGCGTCGTTCGTCCTCCAGGGGGTGTTCGGCCTGACGCCGCAGCAGTTCAGCCTGGTGTTCGCGGCGAACAGCGTGGCGATCTTCCTGGCGGGCCTGCTGAACACCGCGCTGACCGGCCGGGTCGCGCCGAAAGCGCTGCTGTGGCTGGGACTGGGCATGGGCGCGGTGGGCGGTGTCGGTCTGCTGACCACCGGGTTGCTGGGCGGCGGACTGGTCGCGTTCCTGGTGCCGTTGTTCGTGGTCACCACCAGCGTCGGCGTGCTGACCCCGAACGCGGCGACCCTGGCGATGGCCCGGCACGCCGAGGCGGCGGGCAGCGCGTCGGCGGTGCTGGGGGTGACCAGGTTCGTGGTGGCCGGGTCGATGGCGCCGCTGGTGGGGGCGTTCGGGTCGGGCAGCACCCTGCCGATGGTCGTGGTGATGACGGCGTCGACCGTGCTGGCGCTGGTGGTCGGTGTGCTGCTGACCCGCGGCGACGCGGGCGTCACCCGCGAGACGGCGCTAGTCCTCGACGACCCAGACCAGGGTGTTGAGGTCGGTCTCCGGCCGTGAGCTCCAGCGGATCGAGGTGACCCGGGTGTTCTCCGGCAGGATGTAGACGGTGTGGCCGCCGGCGGTCTCGCCGGGCTGCACGCCGATCTTGTGCGGCGGGCGGGACGACAGCGAGACCGGGGCCTTGGTGACCGTTTCGCCCGTGTTGGTCATCAGGACCAGGTACATGTCCGGCAGCGCGTTGAAGGGCACCGTGCCGATGTTGTTCAGCTCCGTGTGCACCACGACCGCGCGCTCCCCGTCGGCGAGCTTGTAACCGGCCGCCGTGAACAGGAAGTCCGCCGGGTCGACCACCTCGACGAGCTGGATGGTGAACCGCGCGCCCTCCAGCCCCTCGGTTTCCAGGGTGCTGCCGATCTTGCCGGTGCGCGACCGCGGCGCGGGCGCCTGCTCGCCCCGCGCCCAGCTCGACGTCCCCGGCACGCCCCAGGTGTTCTGGGGTTCCTGGACCGGAACGGGGCCGGACTGGACGGGCACCGGGCCGGACTGGGCCGGGAACGGAACGCTGGGCGGTCCCTGGCGGTAGGGGCCGGAGGCGGTGCCCGGCTGCTGCGGGTACGGGCCGCTGGGCGTGCCCCGGGCCGCGCCCGTCGGACCGGCCGGGCCGGTGTAGTTGCCCCAGGCGACGCTGTTGGCGAGGGCCTTGCGGATGCCGTTGGGGTCGCACTCGACGCCCACCAGCAGGGGCAGGCCGCTGCCGGACAGGGTGATCAGCCGGGTGGCCGCCTCGCGCGGGTCCATCCCCAGTCTCGCGGCCAGCTCGTGCACGGCGGCACGGCCCATCTCGGCGAGCATGGCCAGGAGACGGGCGTCGACGGGATCCGGCGCTACCACACGGGGAACGCTACCCGTCCGACAAGATCCCCGCGCCATCGCCCCGCCGCCGATCACCGGATCGACCCATCGCACAGGCCCCGCGCGGCGGCCCCGCGACACCCCGGCGGGGGTCCCGGCGGCGGCCCGCGCGGTGGGTCAGAATCGTCTCGGCGAAGGGTCCCGGGCGGTGTGGCCGGCGGGTGCGGGAGATGTAGGGTCGGAGGCATCTTGCCCGTGCCTTCCCACCGGGCAGTCCCGATCTTCGAGGAGGCATGGTGGCGGACTCGTTTGTGCACCTCCACGTGCACACCGAGTACTCGATGCTCGACGGCGCGGCGAAGCTGAAGGACATGTTCGCCGAGTGCGAGCGCCTCGGCATGACCGCCGCCGCCATCACCGACCACGGCAACATGTACGGCGCCTACGACTTCTACAAGCAGGCGACGGCGGCCGGCATCAAGCCCGTGGTCGGGATCGAGGCCTACATGGCGCCCGACTCCCGGTTCAACAAGAAGCGCGTGCTGTGGGGCGACCCCGGCCAGAAGGCCGACGACGTCTCCGCCAGCGGCGCGTACACGCACCAGACGATCTGGGCCCGGAACAACGAGGGCCTGCACAACCTGATGAAGCTGTCCAGCCGCGCGTCCACCGAGGGCCAGCTGGGCAAGTGGCCGCGCATGGACGCCGAGCTGGTCGCCGAGCACTCGGCGGGCCTGATGGCGACCACCGGCTGCCCGTCGGGCGAGGTGCAGACCCGGTTGCGGCTGGGCCACGAGAAGGAAGCGCTGGAGGCCGCCGCCAAGTGGCGGGACATCTACGGCGCCGACAACTTCTTCGTCGAGCTCATGGACCACGGCATCGAGATCGAGAGCCGGGTCCGGGGCGGCCTGCTGGAGATCTCCAAGAAGCTGGCCATCCCGTTCGTCGTCACCAACGACAGCCACTACACCTACGCCGAGGACCGCGAGGCCCACGACGCGTTGCTGTGCGTGCAGACCGGCAAGACCCTCCAGGACCCGACCCGGTTCAAGTTCGACGGCTCGGGCTACTACCTGAAGTCGCCGGACGAGATGCGCGCGATCGACTCCTCCGACGCCTGGCAGGAGGGGTGCCGCAACACCCTGCTGGTGGCCGAGAAGGTCGACACCACCGGCATGTTCGCCTTCCAGAACCTCATGCCGCGCTACCCGGTCCCCGAGGGCATGACGGAGGCCGACTACTTCCGCGAGCAGGTTTGGGAGGGGATGCGCCGGAGGTTCCCCGAGGGCGTCGACGAGGTCCACCGCAAGCAGGTGGAGTTCGAGATCGGCGTCATCCTCCAGATGGGGTTCCCCTCGTACTTCCTGGTCGTGGCGGACTTCATCAACTGGGCCAAGGAGAACGGCATCCGCGTCGGCCCCGGTCGTGGTTCCGCCGCGGGCGCGCTGATCGCCTACGCGATGGGCATCACCGACCTCGACCCGTTGGCGCACGGCCTGATCTTCGAGCGGTTCCTCAACCCCGACCGCGTGTCCCCGCCCGACATCGACATCGACTTCGACGAGCGCCGGCGCGGTGACGTGATCCGGTACGTCACCGAGAAGTGGGGCCAGGACAAGGTCGCCCAGGTGATCACGTTCGGCACCATCAAGGCGAAGGCGGCCATCAAGGACTCCGCCCGCGTCCTGTACGGCCAGCCCGGCTACGCGGTCGCCGACCGCATCTCCAAGGCGATGCCGCCCGCCGTGATGGGCAAGGACATCCCGCTGTCCGGCGTGTTCGACCCGGCGCACAAGCGGTACTCCGAGGCCGCCGAGGTCCGCGCGCTGTACGAGACCGACCCGCAGGTCAAGGAGATCATCGACACCGGCCGCGGCCTGGAGGGCCTGATCCGCAACGCGGGCGTGCACGCCTGCGCGGTCATCATGTCCGCCGAACCGCTGATGGACCACATCCCGGTGTGGATGCGGCCCCAGGACGGCTCGATCATCACGCAGTTCGACTACCCGACCTGCGAGACGCTCGGCCTGCTCAAGATGGACTTCCTGGGCCTGAGCAACCTCACCACCATCGACGACGCCCTCAAGAACATCGCCCTCAACGGCAAGGGCCAGGTCGACATCACCCAGGTGCCCCTGGACGACAAGAAGACCTACGACCTGCTCGGCCGAGGCGACACCCTGGGCGTGTTCCAGCTCGACGGTGGCGCCCTGCGCGACCTGCTGCGCCTGATGCGCCCCGACAACTTCGAAGACGTCTCCGCCGTCATCGCCCTGTACCGACCGGGCCCGATGGGCGCGAACTCGCACACGAACTACGCGCTGCGCAAGAACAAGCAGCAGGAGATCGTGCCCATCCACAAGGAACTCGAAGAGCCCCTGGCCGAGATCCTGGACACGACCTACGGCCTGATCGTCTACCAGGAACAGGTCATGGCGATCGCGCGGAAGGTCGCGGGCTACTCGCTGGCCCAAGCGGACCTGCTCCGCCGCGCGATGGGCAAGAAGAAGAAGGAGATCCTCGACAAGGAGTTCGAGGGCTTCGAGAAGGGCATGCTGGACAACGGCTACTCGCCGGAGGCCATCAAGACCCTGTGGGACATCCTGGTCCCGTTCGCCGACTACGCGTTCAACAAGGCGCACTCCGCCGCCTACGGCCTGATCGCGTACTGGACCGCGTACCTGAAGGCGAACTTCCCCGGCGAGTACATGGCCGCCCTGCTCACGACCAACTCGGACAACAAGGACAAGTCGGCGATCTACCTCGCCGAATGCCGGCGCATGGGCATCACGGTGCTCCCGCCGGACGTCAACGAGTCGGAACGCGAGTTCGTCGCAGTCGGCGACGACATCCGCTTCGGCCTGGGCGCCATCCGCAACGTCGGCGCGAACGTCGTCGAGGCGATCATCAAGGCCCGCAAGGAGAAGGGGAAGTTCGTCGACTTCTCGGACTTCCTGCGCAAGGTCGACGCCACGGTCTGCAACAAGAAGGTCGTGGAATCCCTGATCAAGGCGGGGGCGTTCGACTCCCTGGGCCACCCGCGCAAGGGCCTGCACATGATCCACGTCGAAGCTGTCGACGCGATCATGGTCACGAAGAAGGAAGAGGCCCGAGGGCAGTTCGATCTTTTTGGTGATGGCGGCGGGGATGATGGTGTCGGAAGCGCCTTCGACGTCAAGATTCCTGACGAGCAGTGGGAGCCGAAGCACCAGCTGACGCTGGAGCGGGAAATGCTGGGCCTGTACGTTTCCGGCCACCCGCTTAATGGTGTCGAGCAGGTGCTGGAGTCGTATTCGGATGCTTCGATCGCTCGGATTCTTGAAGGTGATGTGCCGGACGGCACGCAGGTTACCTTGGGTGGAATTCTGGCGTCGGTGACACGGCGGGTGAACAAGAACGGCGAACCTTGGGCGTCGGCGCAGCTGGAAGACCTGGCTGGTGGGATCGAGGTTCTGTTCTTCCCCAAGAGTTACATGGTCCACGGGATGTCGGTGGCGGAGGACGCGATCGTCCTGGTCAAGGCTCGGGTGGCCAAGCGGGAGGACCGGATTTCGTTGATCGCCAACGACCTGGTCGTGCCTGACTTGTCGGAGCTGGGTGCGCAGGCGTTGAGGCTGAAGGTGCAGGCTTCGCGGTGCGATCCGAAGCTGGTGACCTCGCTGAAGGAGGTCTTGCGGGCGCATCCGGGGACCACTGAGGTGCACTTGAATTTGATCATCAACGCTAGTCGGAACACCGTGCTGAAGTTGGATGACGCGCTGCGGGTGAGTCCTACGCCGTCGTTGATGGGGGACTTGAAGGCCCTCCTCGGCCCAGGCTGCCTGGGCTAGACGGTCGCCGAACCGCCCTGGGCTTTCCACGCGCGCAGCGCGGTCTTCGCGCGCGGAGCGCGCGGTAGGTGTTACCTACAAGTGGAGGGCCTCGGTTCCCCCACCGTATGGCCTGCCCGAA
>NZ_JBBEGC010000183.1:0-11690 GCF_037401995.1 Saccharothrix sp. CCNWYY140 | reverse complement strand
CTACAAGTGGAGGGCCTCGGTTCCCCCACCGTATGGCCTGCCCGAAGGGCTACCACGCTTTGGGTCGGGTGCAGCCAAAATTTTTCGCGAGGAACGAGCCAAAAATTTTCGCGGCACCCGGCCCAAAGCGTGGTTGGCTCCGCCAGGCCATGCGGTGGGGGAACCGACGCCCTTCACCCCCCATCGGTGGTCTCCC
The DNA here is from genome assembly GCF_037401995.1 of Saccharothrix sp. CCNWYY140. Taxonomy (NCBI): domain Bacteria; kingdom Bacillati; phylum Actinomycetota; class Actinomycetes; order Pseudonocardiales; family Pseudonocardiaceae; genus Saccharothrix; species Saccharothrix sp. CCNWYY140. Next base: position 11,494 of record NZ_JBBEGC010000183.1, on the reverse strand, counting down.
TGCGAGCTTTTGATCTTGAGAGCGCGACAGCGCGTCCACTTGAGAGCGAAGCGACCCTCCCGAAGCTCTTGAAGCTCGCGAAGAGTCAGCGGACAGGAGCCCGGTCAGCGGCTCTCAAGATCACGTCGAGCAACCCGGGGAAGAGCTTGTCCAGGTCGTCGCGCCGCAACGACACCCACCGCTGGTTCCCACAAGCCCGCGTCCGCGTGATCCCCGCCTCCCGCAGCACCCTCAGGTGCTGGGACAGGGTCGACTTCGCCACGTCCACGTCCAGCGCTCCGCAGCAGCGTTCGCCGTCCGACTCGATCTGGAGGACCACCCCCAGTCGGGTCGGGTCGCTCAGGGCGTGCAGGACGGCTCCGAGCTGGATGTCGGCAAGCTCCGGCTCGTCGATGTTCGGCACCGGCACGGCTCCTCCAGCTCGTCGCGTCCGGGGTGGACCCACACTACCTGTGCTGCGTTCATGTTCCACCCGTCGCTCTCGGGTGGGCGGTCGCGTAGACCTCGCGCAGGGTGTTGACGGTGACCAGGGTGTAGACCTGGGTGGTGGTCACGCTGGCGTGGCCGAGGAGTTCCTGGACCACGCGCACGTCCGCGCCGCCCTCCAGCAGGTGGGTGGCGAAGGAGTGCCGGAGGGTGTGCGGGGAGACCTCGGCCGTCACCCCGGCCCGTTCGGCGGCGGTCTTGAGGACCTGCCACGCGGTCTGCCGGGACAGCCGCCCGCCGCGCGCGTTGAGGAACAACGCGGGCGTGCCGCGCTTGACCAGGCCGGGCCGGGCGCGGACCAGGTAGGCCTCCAGCGCCGCCAGGGCCGGGCGGCCGACGGGGACCAGGCGCTGCTTGCCGCCCTTGCCGTCGAGCAGGACCGTGCGCTCGGCGGTGTCGACGTCGTCCACGTCCAGGCCCACGACCTCGGAGATCCGGGCCCCGGTCGAGTACAGCAACTCCAGCAGGGCCTTGTCGCGCAGGCCGCCCGCGGTGTCCAGCAGGCGCAGCACGTCGTCCACCGGCAGGGCCTTGGGCAGGCGGCGCGGCGGGGTCGGCGGGTGGACGTCGCGGGCCGGGTCGTGGGCGGTGATGCCCTCGCGGTGGGCGAAGCGGTGCAGGCCGCGGACGGTGACCAGGGTGCGGGCCACCGACGACTCCGCCAAGCCCTCCCCGCGCAGGCTCGCCGCGAACGCCGTGATGTGCTGCTCCCCGACCGCCCCCAGCTCGCCCACGCCCACCCGGTCCAGGTGCTCGGCGTACCGGCGCAGGTCGCGGCGGTAGGAGTCCAGGGTGTTGCGGGAGGTGCCCCGTTCCACGGCGAGGTGGTCGAGGAACGCCGCGACCACGTCCCTCACAGCTGGGCCAGCGGCACGTGGGGCAGTCCGTGTGCCTTGGCCACCTCGGCCTGCACGACCGTGCCGCGCACCGCGTTCACCCCCTTCGCCAACGCCGGGTCGTCGCCGACCGCCTGCCGGAACCCCTTGTCCGCCAGCGCCGTCACGTACGGCAGTGTGACGTTCGTGAGCGCCCACGTCGAGGTGTGCGGCACGGCTCCGGGCATGTTCGCCACGCAGTAGAAGACCGAGTCGTGCACGCGGAAGGTCGGGTCGTCGTGCGTGGTGGGCCGGGAGTCGGCGAAGCAACCGCCCTGGTCGATGGCGATGTCCACCAGCACCGACCCGGTCCGCATGGTCGACACCAGGTGGTTGCTGACCAGCGTGGGGGCCTTCGCGCCGGGCACGAGCACCGCGCCGATGACCAGGTCCGCCCACCGGCACGCCTTCTCCACCTCGTAGGCGTTGGACGCGACGGTCTGGAGGTGCCCCCGGTAGGTGAAGTCGATCTGCCGCAGCCGGTTGACGTTGGTGTCCAGCACGATCACCTCGGCCTGCATGCCCAGCGCGATGGCGGCGGCGTTCATCCCGGCCACGCCCGCGCCCAGCACCACCACCTTGCCCGCCGGCACCCCGGGCACGCCGCCGAGCAGCACGCCCCGGCCGCCCTGGGTGCGTTCCAGGCAGTGCGCCCCGACCTGGGTGGCCATCCGGCCGGCGACCTCGCTCATCGGGGCCAGCAGCGGCAGCGACCCGTCCGGGAGCTGCACGGTCTCGTAGGCGATGGCGTCGATGCCGGACGCGACGACCGCCCGGGTGCACTCGGCGTTGGCGGCCAGGTGCAGGTAGGTGAACAGGGTCTGGCCGGGCCGCATCCGGTGGAACTCGTCGGCCACCGGCTCCTTGACCTTGAGCACCAGCTCCGCCTCGCCCCACAGGTCGTCGGCCGCCTCGACGATCCGCGCGCCGGCCGCCCGGAACTCGGCGTCCGGGATGGAGCTGCCCTCCCCCGCGCCCGCCTCGACCAGCACCTGGTGCCCCCGCCGCACCAGCTCGACCACGCCCGCCGGGGTGATCGCCACCCGGTACTCGTGGTTCTTCAGCTCACGGGGTACTCCGACCAGCACCTGGTCAGCGTAGGTCGGCCGGCGCGTTCCGGCTGGATCAACGCCCCCGGGCTGTTAGCGTTTGCCTGTGTCCGAACCCCACCAGGTCCGCATCGGCAACCAGCAGCGCGAGGCGGCCATCAGCGCGCTCAACGACCACTTCGCGGCGGGCCGCCTGGAGATCGGCGAGTACGAGCAGCGCGTCGGCTACGCGACCGCCGCCCAGACGGCGACCGAGCTGGCGGCCCTGTTCCAGGACCTGCCCCAGCCGCACCCCGACTTCCTGCCGCCGCCGCAGACCCACTACGCGCCGCCGACGGACTACGCGACCCCGCCACCCGGCTTCACCCAGCCCGGTTACGCCCCGGGTTACCCGCCGCCGCCCGGCTACTACGGCCCGAGCCCGGCGGCCCCGTACGGGGTGGACCCGCTGACCGGCCAGCCGCTGTCGGACAAGTCCCGCATCGCGGCCGGCGTGCTGCAACTGGTGCTGCCGTTCGGCATCGGCCGGTTCTACATCGGCGACACCGGCATCGGCATCGCACAGCTGCTGACCTGCGGCGGCTGCGGCATCTGGTCGCTGATCGACGGCATCATCCTGCTGGTCAACGGCGGCACCGACGCGCAGGGCCGCAAACTACGCGACTAGGTCGCTACCCCGCCGGCCCCGTTACGCGACCAGGTTCCGGACCAGCATCCACGTCACCGCGACCACCACCACCGGCACCCCGACCTTCCGGGACACCGGCGGCACGGCCTCGTCCCGCCGAGCCGCCCGGAACCACCGCAGCCACAGCCAGGCCAGCAACGGCAACCCGGCCAGGAGCATCACGGCGTTGAGCTGCCAGGCGGCGGCCAGGTCCCCGTGCAGCAACGCGTGGACCATCCGGGTGGACCCGCAGGCGGGGCACTGGATGCCGGTCACCGCGTAGAGCGGACACGGCGGCCACCACGACCCCGGCTTGTTCGGGTCGCTGAAGAACATGACCCCGGCCGCCACCGCGGCCCCCGCCGCGACCACCACCGGCCCCCGCACACTCATGCGTCCATTCTCTCCCAGCCCGAACCGCGGCGAACCGCCCCGGCCAGGAGTCCCGGCCGGGGCAGTGCCTCAGTCCTGCCGCGAAGCGAACCGCGTGGGCCGGTCGGCGAACGGCGCGTCCGCCGGCCGGGGGTGCGCCCGACCCGCCAGCACCGCCTGCGCCGCCAGCAACCCGGCCACCGCCGCCCCGTTGACGATCTCGCCGGCCAGCGCCATCTCCACGGCCCGGTCCAGCGGGAAGCGGTGGATCTCCAGGTCCGCCTCCTCCTCGCCCATGTGCTCCCGGTCGACCTCCGACAGCCCGCGCGCGAGGAACACCCGCACCACCTCGTCGGTGAACCCGGGCGACGCGGCGACGTCGACCAGCGTCACCCACGAGGACGCCGCCAGCCCGACCTCCTCCACCAGCTCTCGCCGAGCCGCCTCCAGGGGCTCCTCGGCGCCGGAGTCCAGCAGCCCGGCCGGCAGCTCCCAGATCCGCTTGCCCAGCGGGTGCCGGTACTGGTGGATCAGCGTCACCAGGCCGTCTTCGGAGACCGCCGCGACCGCGACCGCGCCCAGGTGCTCGACGACCTCGCGCGAGGCCGTCCCGCCGCCGGGCATGACGACCTCGTCCACGCGCAGCCCGACCACTCGACCGATGTGCACGTCCCGCGAGGAGACGACGGAGAACTCGTGCCGGTCGGTCACTTCGCCGCCCCCACGCCCGAGGGCAGCGGCAGCCGGTCGGCCAGCCGGTAGTCCAGGGCCGCCTTCACGAACGCCGCGAACAGCGGGTGCGGCTTGGTCGGCCGGGACTTCAGCTCCGGGTGCGCCTGGGTGGACACGAAGAACGGGTGCACGTCCGCCGGCAGCTCGACGAACTCCACCAGCCGCCCGTCCGGCGAGGTCCCGGAGAACACCAGACCGGCCTTGCCCAGCTTGTCCCGGAACGCGTTGTTCACCTCGTACCGGTGCCGGTGCCGCTCGGACACCTCGGTCGACCCGTACGCCAGCGCCACCTGCGAGCCCGGCACGAGCTTGGCCGGGTACGCGCCCAGCCGCATGGTGCCGCCCATGTCGCGCTGGCCGGCGACCACGTCCTCCTGGTCGGCCATCGTGCTGATCACCATCGACCCGGTCTCCTCGAACTCCGAGGAGTTGGCGTCCTCGATGCCCGCGAGGTTGCGCGCGGCCTCGATGACCATGCACTGCAACCCCAGGCACAGCCCCAGGAGCGGGATGCCGCGGGTACGGGCGTGGGTGATGGCGCCGATCTTGCCCTCGATGCCGCGCACGCCGAAGCCGCCCGGGATGAGGATCGCGTCCAGGCCGCTCAGGGCGTGCGCCGCGCCGGACGGCGTCTGGCACTCGTCGGAGGGCACCCACACGACCTCGACCTTGGCCCGGTGCTTGAACCCGCCCGCGCGCAGCGCCTCGGTCACCGACAGGTAGGCGTCGGGCAGGTCGACGTACTTGCCGACCAGGCCGATGCGGACCTTCTCCGACGGGTTGTGGACGCGGTCGAGCAGGTCGCCCCACACCGTCCAGTCGACGTCGCGGAACGGCAGCCCGAGCCGGCGCACCACGTACGCGTCGAGGCCCTCGCCGTGCAGCACCTTGGGGATGTCGTAGATCGACGGCGCGTCGACGGCCGCCACGACGGCCTCGGTGTCCACGTCGCACATGAGGCCGATCTTGCGCTTCAGGGCGTCGGGGATCTCGCGGTCGGCCCGGCACACGATGGCGTCGGGCTGGATGCCGATGTTGCGCAGCGCGGCGACGGAGTGCTGCGTCGGCTTGGTCTTGAGCTCGCCGGACGGGGCCAGGTAGGGCACCAGCGAGACGTGCAGGAAGAACACGTTGTCGCGGCCGACGTCGTGGCGGACCTGCCGGCAGGCCTCCAGGAACGGCAGCGACTCGATGTCGCCGACCGTGCCGCCCACCTCGGTGATCACCACGTCGGGGGCCACCCCGTCGGGTCCGGGCTCGGCCATCGCGCGGATGCGCCGCTTGATCTCGTCGGTGATGTGCGGGATCACCTGGACGGTGTCGCCGAGGTACTCGCCACGCCGCTCCTTGGCGATGACCTCCGAGTACACCTGCCCGGTGGTGACGTTGGCGTCCCCGGACAGGTCCCGCGCCAGGAACCGCTCGTAGTGGCCGATGTCGAGGTCGGTCTCCGCGCCGTCCTCGGTGACGAACACCTCGCCGTGCTGGAACGGGTTCATCGTTCCGGGGTCGACGTTGAGGTAGGGGTCCAGCTTCTGCATGGTCACCCGCAGACCACGGGCGGTCAGCAACTGGCCGAGGCTGGAGGCGGTGAGTCCCTTGCCCAGGGAGGAGGCCACGCCCCCGGTGACGAAAACGTGCTTGGTCGTACGTGCCTGAAGCACCAAGGAGGCTCCCCGTGGTCTGAAGTTCCGCAGGGCGACCGGCCCTGTCCACGGGCCCTAACGCTAACACGGCGACGGTCACCCAGCGCGCCGGCGGTCCCCTTGGGCATCACTCGGATGGCCTAGCCCGTTCACGACCAGTTCACCGAGCCGTCCAGGCCCACCTCAGCCCACCGCGCCGGGAGCCGGGGCCTCGGCGTTGCCCGCCACCCCGTACCGCCCGGACTTGCCCTCCAACTGCTCCCGCAACGCCAGCACGGCCACCACCCGCCCAGCCGCCGTTCCCAGGTTGTCGACGGTCGACACCACGGACGTGGCCGCCGTGTCCGCCCGCACCACTCCCACCGGCCCGGTCCCGTTGGCCGACCCCTCGCCGCCCGCGAGCACCGTCCCCGCTCCCGACCGGTCGAGCTGGGTGGCGAACCGGGCGATCGTCGCCGCCCGATCACCCGCCGAGTCCCCGTCGAACGACCCGCCGGTCAGCACCACCGCCAGCTGCGCCGGCCGCAGCCCCTGGCCGGTCTTGACGAAACCCGCCGACGTCAGCCCCGCCAGCGCCGCCGCCGTCTCGTCCGGCGTGGCCTGGGGCTGGTTGTTCTCCTTGTTCAGCAGCAGCAACGCGCCCAGCAACCCGCCCGCCCGGGTACCCGGGTCCGAACCCGAGGGCAGCTGCGTCCCGGCCGGCTGCAACCGGGCCACCAGGTCGCGCAGCTGGTCGGCCTTGCGCGGGTCGGCGAAGGACTCGGTCAGCTGGAGTTCACCGGTCACCGTGGCGCCGGCCGCGCGCAGCAGCTCCGCCAGCGCGTCCCGGTCGTTGGGCTTGGCGTCGGACGTGGTCACCAGCACCACGGTCCGCTCCGCCAGCAGGCCCTTCACCGCCATCGGGCCGACCGTCGAGGCGAACCGGTCGGCGTCGGCGAGCTTGGCGTTGAGCCCGTTGCGGGCGGTCTGGAGGTCGGCGACCTCCTTGCCCAGCGCCGAGTTGTCGTCGGTCAGGCCGGACAGCAGCCGGCTGCTGATCGCGGTCGAGCCCAGCACGACGCCCACGGCCAGCGCCAGGAACACCGCGGTGATGGAGACGATGTGGTAGCGCATGGAGATCATCCGAACAACCCCTTGAACCAGTCGACGACGGACCGGAACGCGTCCACCGCCACGTCGACGTAGACCTGACCGACCCCGGACACCGCGAGCGCCGCCGCCATCGCGACCACCGCGGCCAGCACGAGCAGCACCATCACGCCCAGCGACACCCGGCTGCGGTGCAGGGTGGCGACCGCCGCGCCGTCGACGAGCTTGCTGCCCAGCTTGAGCCGGGTCAGGAAGGTCGACGGGTTGGACCCCGAGTGGCCGCGGTCGAGGAACTCGCGCAACCCCGCCTGCAACCCCACGGTCACCACCAGGCTCGCCCCGTGCGCCTCGGCCAGCAGCAGCGCCAGGTCCTCGGCGTTGCCGGTCGCGGGGAAGGTCACCGCGCCGATGCCCAGGTCCTGGATGCGCTCCAGGCCGGGCGCGTGGCCGTCGGTCTGGGCGGGCACGACGACCTCGGAGCCCGCCCGCAGCGTCTCGGTGCCGATGCCGTCCGGGTCGCCGACGATGATGTCCGGTTTGTACCCGGCGTCGTGCAGGGTGTCCGCGCCCGCGTCCACGCCGACCAGCACCGGCCGGTACTCGCGGATGTACTTGCGCAGCCTGCGCAGCTCCTCGGCGTGCCGGGGTCCGCCGGCGACCACCAGGACCTGCCGGTCGCGGATCGGCACGTACACCTCGGGCACTCCGATCCCGTCCAGGATCAGCGCGCGCTCCCGGCGCAGGAACTCGATCGTGTTGGCCGAGAACGCCTCCAGTTGGGCCGCCATCCCGGCCTTGGCCTCGATCATCGCGTCGGCGATGGACTCGGCGCTCTGCTCGACGCCGCGCGCGACCTCCCGCTCGCCGACGTAGACCGCGCCGTCGTGCAGGCGCAGCTTGGTGCCGTCCTTCAGCTCCCGCAGCACCCCCGTGCCGACGCCGTCGACCAGCGGGATGCCGGCCTCCAGCAGCAGCTCCGGCCCGAGGTTGGGGAACCGGCCGGAGATCGACGGCGACGCGTTGACCACGCCCGCGACCTCCGCGGTGACCAGCGCCTCGGCGGTCCGCCGGTCGATGTCGACGTGGTCGAGGACGGCGATGTCACCGGGACTCAGGCGGCGCAGCAGGTCGCCCGACCGGCGGTCGACGCGGGCGACGCCCGTGACCCCCGGCAGGTCGTGGTTCGCGCGGCTGAGCAACCCGGAGAGCTTCATGAACCGATGGTGACTCACGTCGGCGCGCCGGCCGGACACAACACGCCGAACGATCCGAGCAGGTCAGCCAGGACACCGTTCCACAGTGGACGGATTACCCCCGCTCGGGGGATTCCCCGGGGCGGTCCACGTCGATCTCGTCGGTGGGGATGGGGATGCCGAACGGCGGGGTGTCGTCCTCGTCGTCCACCCGGTACACCGAGGGACCGTCGGGCTTCGGCGCCCGCGGCGGCCACTCCTGCACCAGCCCCGCGCCCACCGCCACCGCCAGGCACGCCACGACGAGCATCCACAGCCCCGCGCCGACGAACTCCTTCCCGTCGGGCACCACCTGCGCGCCGAACAGCCGGTCCAACGTCTCGTAGGCCGACCACGTGGTCCCGATCAACACCCCGCCGGCCGCCACCACGACGACCCGCCCGACCGCGTTGAGCAGCGGCGACCGGAACAACAGCACCAGCCCCACCACCACGAGCACGACGGCGGCCGTGATGGGCAGGCCCCACCCCAACCCGGAGGTCGACTCGGGCTTGTCCATGCCGGCGAAGTCGAACTTGGACTGCCACGCGGTGAACACCTGGACGTCGACCCGGTCGGGGTCGGGTGAGAAGCGGAACTCGACCCGGTAGAGCTCCAGCAACGACCCGCACACCGCGAGCACCGCGCCGACTCCCAGCGCGACCGCTCCCGCCACCCGCAGGTTCACGAAGTCCCCTTCTCCGGCAACTCGGGCAACACAGCCACCTGGATGCCCAACGGCGGCGTGTCGGTGTCGGGGTCCACGAGCACGCGAACCACCGGTCCCTCCTCCACGACCACGACCTCACCCCGGCGCAGCAGGAACACCGTCCCCAGCACCGCCACCACCACCGACGCCACGAGCACCCACAACCCGGCGCCGGTCTCGTACTCCATGCTGGTCCGCACGTCGGACACCGGCGGCGTCAGCCACGCCACGACGGCCATGACCGTCGTCCACACCGCCCCGGCCAGCAACCCCGTCGCCGCCACCGCGGTGTACCGGGAGGCCTGCCGCTGCGGTTCCGGCAGGAACGCCAGGGCCGCGGCCACCACGAGCAGCACCGCGGCGATCACCACCGGCACCCCGTACTGCGCCGACGCGCCCAACCAGGCCAGCCCCGCGGGTTCGCTGGTGGTCGCCCAGCTGGTCATGGTGAAGCCGAACCGGGCGTCACCGGTCAGCGAGGTGCCGATGAAGCACAGCGGGAGGAAGGTCGCGACCACGGCCGTGGCGCCGGCGACGAACAGCAGCACCACACCGGTGCCGCGGCGGCTCACTTCCGCTTCTTCCGCCGCACCACCGGGACGCTCTCCTTGTCGGCCTTCGCCGCCGCCAGCAGCTCCTCCGCGTGCGCGCGGCCGGTGTCCGTCGAGTCCATGCCCGCCAGCATGCGCGCCAACTCGACCACCCGCTGCGATTCGTCCAGCACCCGCACACCACTGCGGGTCAGGACGCCGTCCGCGGTCTTGTCCACCACCAGGTGCCGGTCCGCGAACGCCGCCACCTGCGGCAGGTGCGTCACCACGATCACCTGGTGGCTGCGCGCCAACCGGGCCAGCCGCCGCCCCACCTCGACCGCCGCGCGCCCACCGACACCGGCGTCCACCTCGTCGAACACGAGCGTCGGCACCGGGTCGGAGTGCGACAGCACGACCTCCAACGCGAGCATCACCCGGGACAGCTCACCACCGGACGCACCCTTGTGCACCGGCAACGCCGGCGCGCCGGGGTGCGAGATCAGCCGCAACTCCACGTCGTCCACACCGGAGGCACCCGCGTGCAGCAGCTGCCCGCCGACGTCCAACGCCTGCGCGTCCCCGACCTCGGCCACCCGCGGCCGAACCGCCACCTCCACGGTCGCGTGCGGCATGGCCAGCCCGGTCAACTCCTCGGACACGGCCTTGCCCAGCTCCTCGGCCGCCGCGACCCGCTCGGCCGTGACCTGCTGCGCGTACCCGGCGAGCTCGACGGCCAACTCGTCCCGCCGCGCCGCCAACGCCGCCAACGCCTCGTCGGAGGTGTCCAACCCGGCCAACCGAGCCGCCGCGTCCGCGGCCCACGCGATCACGCCGTCCACGTCCGCCGCGTACTTCCGGGTCAACGACTTCAACTCGGCCTGCCGCGCCAACACCTGCTCCAGCCGAGCCGGGTCGGCGTCCAGGTGCTCCAGGTACCCCACGATCTCGGCGCCGACATCGGCCAGCAGCGTCTCCGCCTCCACCAGCCGGGGCTCCAGGTCCCGCAGCTTGGGGTCCTCCGACGACGCCAACCGCCGCCGAGCCTCCCCGATCAACCCCAACGCACCCGGGAGGTCCGGATCACCTTCGGGCGACCCGCTCACCGCGTACTGGGCACCGGTCGCCGCCTCGCGCAACTGGTCGGCATCGGCCAACCGCCGAGCCTCGTCGTGCAGCTCCACGTCCTCGCCGGGCTTGGGATCCACGGCGTTGATCTCAGCCAACCCGTGCCGCAGCAGGTCAGCCTCCCGAGCCAACTCCCGCGACCGCTCGGTCCGCTCACTCAACTCGGCCGCGACCCGCAGCCACTCCTCACGCAACTTCTGGTACTTGCGCAGCGGCGCACCCACGTCGTCCCCGGCGAACCGGTCCAGCACCGCCCGCTGCTCGGTGGGCCGCAACAGCCGCAACTGGTCGTTCTGCCCGTGCACCGCCAACAACTGCTCGGCCAGCTCCGACAACACCCCGACCGGCACAGACCGCCCACCGAGATGAGCCCGCGACCGCCCATCGGCCCCGACGGTCCGAATGGCGATCACCGACCCGTCGTCGTCAGGCTCGCCCCCGACCTCCTCGGCCACCTTGGCGGCAGGACTGCCGGCAGGCGCCATGAACCGCCCCTCGACCACCGCCTTGTCCGCGCCGTTGCGCACGCGGGAAGCCTCCGCCCGACCCCCACCCAAGAGGTGAAGCCCGGTGACGACCATCGTCTTGCCCGCACCGGTCTCACCGGTCACCACGGTGAAGCCCTCGGCGAGCTCAAGGGTGGCCTCGTCGATCACACCGAGGCCCTGGATGCGCATCTCGGCCAGCACAGCGCGAACACTACTGGGCGAAGCGGCCGGCATGGGCGTTCGGGTGGGAGTGTCGGACGAACAGGTGTTCTAACCCGTCCGGCCGAGCCCGCGCCGCAAGCGCAAGCTCTTCGCGCCGCAGGCGCGCTCGGAGTGGCTGCCAGCCACAGGAAGGGCCTCGGTTTCTTCCCCCGTACGGCCTGGGCGAAGCCCAACCACGCTTTCCCCGGTTTCGCAACCACGCTTCACCGGTTGCGAAACCGGGGAAAGCGTGGTTGCCTCCGGCAGGCCGTACGGGGGAAGAAACCGAC